>JABBOX010000208.1 GCA_012927555.1 Phycicoccus sp. | reverse complement strand
CGACCCGCACCGGCTTGCCGAGGCCGTCGCAAACCTGCTCGACAACGGACTGCGACATACCCCATCAGGCGGTTCGGTCCACGTGGTTGTCGCCACCGACCCGCGCAGTGCGGTCCTGGAGGTCGTCGACACCGGGGCAGGGTTCCATCCGGCCGACGCCGAGCGGCTCTTCGAACGGTTCTACCGGGCCGACACCTCCCGTACCCGGTCCTCGGCGGGCAGCGGGATCGGCCTGACCCTCGCGCGGGCGATCGTGCAGGCCCACGGGGGCACGCTGACTGCGGCGAGCGACGGCTTCCAGGCGGGTGCGAGGTTCCGGATCCGCCTGCTCGCGCACCCGCACGTGCGCGCGCGGCTCATCCGTGTGATCCCCGCGAGGGCACGCACCGGACACTCGCTCCGAGTCGTTCGCGGCGGGCCGTCGGTGTCTTCATCGAATCTTCAGGGATCCGGCGTCCAACGGACATGTGCTCGGTCTTGACTGGCGCCAGATACCCCGGCGGGGTAGGCCGGGGTATCTGGACAACGCCGAGCGCAAGCCCGACAGACAAGGACGAGGGATCGACCATGACGACCACGCGCTATACCGTCGAGGGGCTGACCTGCGGGGACTGCATCGCGGAGGTGTTGGAGCACGTGCACGACGTGGCGGGCGTGACCTGGGTGAGGGTCGACCTCGTCAGGGACGGTTCGTCGCCCGTGACGGTCACCTCCAGGACGGGCGTGGGAATCGGGAAGGTCCGCGGCGCGGTCGGTGAGGCCGGGTTCGACCTCACCGGGGCCAGGACCCGGATCCGGGAGCGCGCCGCGCCGCCGACCGTCGACGACCAGGCGGCTGGGCACGGTTCTTCCGATGACACCGAAGGTGGAGGCGTACGTTCATGAATGTCAGCGACGTGGTGATCATCGTCGTGGCCGCGGCCTTGACGGGGCTGATCGCCTGGTACTTCTTCGGTCCGAAGAAGTCCCGTCGTGCGGACATCGACGACGGGGTCCAGGTGGTCAGGGTGACGGTCAAGGGTGGGTACAGCCCGGACCTGATCCAGGTGGTTCCCGGGGTGCCGGTGCGGCTGCTGTTCGACCGGCAGGAGTCCGGTGACTGTTCCTCCCGGGTGGTCTTCCCTGACTTCAAGGTCAATCAGACTCTTCCCGCGTTCGAGACCACCTCGGTCGAGTTCGTCCCTGAGGTTCCCGGGGACTACGGGTTCGCGTGCGGGATGAGCATGCTCCACGGCACGTTGCGCGTCGTGGGCGACGCGCCATCGACGGACGCACCTGGGACCGGCACCGCCGTGGTCCTCGCCGAAGCGCCGCCGGCCCGGGTCCGCGACCACCACGAGAGCGAGGTGACCGGCGCGGCGCAGTCTGCGGCTCTGGCCACGGGGCCGGGCGGCGCACAGGGCGTCACCGTCGTCCTGCCGGCGGACAAGGACCCGCTCGGCGCTGCGGCGGCCGCGGACTCGGCGGATGCGGAGGAGCGCGAACGCGATGCGGAGATCTCCGACCTCAAGCGGCGGGTGATCTTCGGTGCGGTCCTGACGGCGCCGGTGCTCTTGGCGGTGATGTTCACCGAGCTGTTCGGGGCCACGTGGGTGCCGGGGTTCTTGATGAACCGGTGGCTGCAGCTCGCGCTGATCAGCCCGGTGATGTTCTACACCGGGTGGCCGATCCACCGCACGGGGTGGCTCGCGTTGTCCCACCGCACCGCGGACATGAACTCCCTGATCACCCTGGGCACGATCGCGGCCTACGGGTACAGCCTGGTGGTGACCTTCTTCCCCGCCCTGCTCCCCGCGAACGTCCAGTCGGTGTACTACGAGGCCGTCGGGGTGATCGTCACCTTGATCCTGCTCGGGCGGCTGCTGGAGACCAAGGCCAAGGCCGGCACCGGGGAGGCCATCCGCACGCTGATCGGGTTGCAGCCGCGGACCGCACACGTCCTGCGCGCCGGGGTCGAGTCCGAGGTGGCCATCGAGGACGTCGCCCTGGGTGATGTCGTGGTGGTCCGCCCGGGTGAGAAGCTACCCGTGGACGGCCAGGTCGTCGAGGGCCGTTCGGCGGTCGATGAGTCCATGGTCACCGGGGAGCCGATCCCGGTGACCAAGTCGCACGGCGACACGGTCATCGGGGCCACGATCAACCAGACCGGGTCCTTCACGTACGAGGCGACCCGGGTCGGGGCAGACACGATGCTCGCCCAGATCATCAAGCTGGTCCGCCAGGCCCAAGGCTCCAAGGCCCCGATCCAGCGCCTGGCCGACCAGGTCTCCGGGTACTTCGTGCCGGCCGTGATCGCCCTGGCCATCTGGACCTTCGTCGTCTGGGCGCTGGTCGGACCGCCGCCGGTGTTCATCTTCGCGCTCGTCGCGGGGGTTTCGGTCCTGGTCATCGCCTGCCCGTGCGCACTGGGCTTGGCAACGCCCCTGTCGATCACGGTCGGTACGGGCAAGGGCGCCACCGCGGGGATCTTGATCCGGTCGGCCGAGGCCCTGGAGACCGCGCACAAGCTCGACACCGTCGTGCTGGACAAGACCGGCACGATCACCAAGGGCGCTCCCGCCCTGACCGATGTGCTGCCCGCCGCCGGTTTCAGCGCCGAGGAGGTGCTGGCCCTGGTCGCATCGGTCGAGGTCTCCTCCTAGCACCCGTTGGCCGCCGCGGTCGTGGCCGGCGCCAAGGAACGCCACCTGACCCTGGAGCCGACCAGCGCGTTCGACTCCATCACCGGTCAGGGCGTGCGCGCACTGGTCGGTGGCCGGGAGGTCCTGGTCGGCAACCGGCGCCTGTTGACAGCAGCCGGCATCGACGCCGGTCCCCTCGAGGCGGACTCCCAGCGCCTGGCTGTGGACGGGAAGAGCCCCATCCTCGTGGCCGTCGACGGGCGCCCCGCGGCGGTCGTGGGCGTAGCCGACACCATCAAAGAAGGCTCGGGCGCCGCGGTCGCTGCGCTGCAGGCCCGCGGCATCGAGGTGGTGATGTTGACCGGCGACAACCGTGCCACCGCAGCGGCCATCGCCCGCCAGGTCGGCATCCGCCGGGTCCTGGCCGAGGTGATGCCCGAGCACAAGGCAGCCGAGATCCGTCGCCTGCAAGCCCAGGGCAAGGTCGTGGGCATGGTCGGCGACGGCATCAACGACGCCCCAGCGCTGGCCCAGGCCGATGTCGGGTCCGCCATCGGCACCGGCACCGACGTGGCCATCGAGTCCTCGGACATCACATTGATCTCCGGGGCCCTGTCCGGGTTGGTCACCGCGATCGACCTGTCCCGGGCCACGATGCGCAACATCCGCCAGAACCTGGTGTTCGCATTCGTCTACAACGGGATCGGCATCCCGATCGCCGCCGGGGTCCTCTACCCCGCGTTCGGCCTGCGGCTGAGCCCCATGATCGCCGCGGGCGCGATGGCGTTGTCCTCGCTGTCGGTGGTGGCCAACGCCAACCGGCTGCGCAGCTTCCAGCCCAGGGCCCTGCCCGAGGACGTCCGCGTGCTCGCCACCGACCCGGTGGTGGAGGTCGGACACGATGAAGTGATGGAGGAAGAGATGTCCCAGAAAACCCCGAAGTCCCAGAAGGTCACCGATCCGGTGTGCGGCATGAACGTGGACGCGGCCCAGGCCGCCGCGAGCGTGGAGCACGAAGGCCACACGTACTCCTTCTGCTCCCAAGGATGCGCGGCCACGTTCACCGCGGACCCGCACCACTACGCCAGCCACACAGTTTCCTGACCGGCGTCCTCACCAGCGTGCCGCCGGGGTGGCGGACTGCACCCCGGCGGGCGCACATCGTCTAGCCACGCAGAGCAGCACGAAAGGAGGAACGTGATGGCAGGCGAACGCGCTTCCAAAGAGGACCTGCTCAACCGGCTGCGCCGCGTCGAGGGCCAGGTCCGGGGCATCGCCGGGATGGTGGAGCAGGACACGTATTGCATCGACATCCTGACCCAGGTCTCCGCGGCCTCCCGGGCGCTGCAGTCCGTGGCCCTGGGATTGTTGGACACTCACATGTCCCATTGCGTCGTGGCCGCCGCCCGAGCCGGCGGCGCCGAGCAGGATGCCAAACTGAAAGAAGCATCGGCCGCGATCGCCCGACTCGTCCGGAGCTGAATCAGACAGATTCACTCGCTTTGGATGAACGTCTATGAAATGGGGTATGCGATGACTGCCACTCGTGTCGCCGTCAATGGCTACGGGGTGATCGGCAAGCGTGTGGCCGACGCGGTAAGGGCCATGCCGGACATGGTGCTCGTCGGCGTCGCCGACGTCGCCACCGACTGGCGCGTGCGTACCGCGATCGGACTCGACATCCCGCTGTACGCCGCCACCGAGCCCGCGGGCTCCGCGATGCGGGCGGCCGGCGTGCCGCTGGCCGGGACGCTGACGGATCTGCTCGGCGCCGTCGACGCGGTCGTCGATACGACTCCGAAGAAGGTCGCAGGGACCAACTTCGACAGCTATCGCAAGGCTGGCGTGAAGGCGATCTTCCAGGGCGGCGAGTCCCACGCGTTGACCGGGCACTCCTTTGTCGCCCAGGCGAACTACGCGACGGCGCTGGGTCGGGACACCACCCGGGTGGTCTCGTGCAACACCACGAGCATCGTGCGCGTGCTCGGCGCGCTGCAGGACGCCCGGCTGCTCGCCCGCGCCCGCGGCGTGCTCATCAGGCGCGCCACCGATCCGGGCGAGTCCCACCTCGGCGGGGTGATGAACACGGTCGTGCCCGAGCAGAACATTCCCTCCCACCAGGGCCCCGATGCCCGGACCGTCCTGCCCGGCCTGGATGTGGTCACCATGGCCGCCATGGCCGCCCACACCCAGTCCCACAACCACTACTGGAGCCTCGAGCTGACCCGCGCGGCCAGCCGCGAAGAGGTCCTGGGCGCGCTGCGCGCCGCCCCCCGCATCGCGTTCATCCGGATGGCGGACGGCCTGGTCGCGCTGAACACGACCATCGAGCTCATGCGCGACCTCGGCCGGCCCCGCGGCGACATGTGGGAGGTCGCCCTCTGGGAGGACGTCCTGACCGTCGAGGGGGACGAGGCCTACCTGACCTACCAGGTCTACAACGAGGCCATCGTGGTGCCCGAGTCCATCGACGCCATCCGCGCGCTGGTCGGCAGCATCACGGACGGCCCCACATCGATCGCCATGACCGACGCCGCCCTGGGCGTACGACAAGAATTTCTCCCCCCCGCGACCCCGGTCGGCGGCCCGGAGCCCGCCCGGACGGCGGTGACGTAGGCCATCTACGGGAGAGGCACCACGGCGGATCCCGTGCCGGGAACACCTCGAAGCACCGAAGGGAAGCTGAGTTGAGCATGAAGCGTCAGACCACAATCCTGCAGGTCGGCGGGCTGCAATGGGCCTCGTCGGCCGCGGTGGTGGAGCGGGCCCTGTCGCGTCGCTCCGGGGTGCTCGCCGTCTCGGCGAACGCTGTCTCGCAGACCGCCAGCGTCACCTACGACCCCGACCGGACCGACGTCGCCGAACTTTCCGGTTGGGTCCGTGACTGCGGTTTCCACTGCGGCGGGCAGTCGGTGCCCGAGCACGTGTGCGACCCGATGAAAGAGCCGGGCGCTTCGACGGACGCAAAGGCGCCCGACTCGCATGCCGGGCACGACGCGCAGGCCGGGCACGACGCGCACGCAGGTCCCGACGCGCAGGCCGGGCACGACGCCCATGCCGGGCACGACGAGCACGCCGGGCACGACAACAACGCGGGCCGGTCGACCCAGGACGTGATGGGTCATGGCGGGGGTCATGTGGGCATGTCGATGGAGGACATGGTCCGCGACATGCGCAACCGTTTCCTCTTGGCCGCCGTGCTCTCGGTGCCGATCCTGCTCTGGTCGCCGATCGGGCGCGACGTCCTAGGTTTCACGGTCCCGAGCCCGTTCGGGCTGCGCGACGACGTCTTCACCCTCATCCTGTCCGTGCCGGTGATCTTCTATGCGGCGTGGATCTTCTTCGACGGCGCCTTCCGGGCGCTGCGGGCCAAGACGCTGGACATGATGGTCCTGGTGGCCGTGGGGGTGGGCGCTGGTTGGGTGTACAGCCTCGGGGTCACCCTGACCGGTGGTGGGGACGTGTTCTACGAGGCCTCAACGGTGCTGACGTCCTTCGTCCTGCTGGGGCACTGGTTCGAGATGCGGGCCCGCGGCGGGGCGAACGACGCGGTCCGGACCCTGCTCGAGCTCGCCCCGGCCAAGGCGCTGGTGCTGCGCGGCGGCGAGCCCGTCGAGGTGCCCACCTCGGAGGTCCAGGTCGACGACCTGCTGCTCCTGCGTCCGGGCTCGAAGGTCCCCGTCGACGCGGTCGTGGAGGAGGGGGAGTCCGAGGTCGACGAGTCGTTGGTCACGGGGGAGAGCATGCCGGTCGCCAAGGCCCCGGGCTCGGACGTAATCGGCGCCTCGATCAACATCACCGGGACGCTGCGGGCCCGGGCGACGAAGGTCGGCTCGGACACCGCCCTGGCCCAGATCGTCGCCATGGTGCAGGAGGCGCAGAACTCCAAGGCGCCCGGGCAACGGCTGGCCGACCGGGCGGCGTTCTGGCTGGTCCTTGTCGCCCTGATCGCCGGAACCGCGACGTTCCTGGTCTGGCTGGCCACCGGCGCCAGCGTGCAGACGGCGATGCTGTTCGCGATCACCGTGGTGGTCATCACCTGCCCCGACGCGCTGGGCCTGGCCACGCCGACGGCGATCATGGTCGGCACGGGCCTAGGCGCCCGGCGCGGGGTGCTGTTCAAGAACGCCAGCGCACTGGAGACCTCGGCCCGGATCGACACCGTCGTGATGGACAAGACCGGGACCCTGACCAAGGGGGAGCCGGAGGTCACGGACGTGATCGCCGAAGGAATGCCCGAGGACGAGATGTTGTCCCTGGTGGCCGCCGTCGAACGCGAGTCCGAGCACCCCCTGGCCCGGGCGATCGACCAGTACGCGTCCGAGCGGGGGGTGCCGACGCTGAAGCTGACCAACTTCCGCAACGTCCCCGGCAACGGCGCCAGCGCCGACGTCGAAGGTCGCCGCGTCCTGGTGGGCAACCCTCGCTTCATGCCGGCCGAGAAGGTCGATCTCGGCGCCCTGGCGGGGCGCCGCGACGAGCTGGCCGCCGCCGGGCGCACCGCGGTGCTGATCGCCGTCGACGGGCGGGTGGCAGGCGTGATCGCCCTGGCCGACGCGGCGCGGGAGACGGCTGCCGCGGCGGTGGCCGCCATGCACGAGTCCGGGATCGAGGTGGTCATGTTGACCGGGGACAACGAGGCGACCGCGAAGCGCATCGCCGACCAGCTCGGCATCGACACCGTGATCGCTGAGATTCTCCCTGGCGACAAGGCCGAGAAGATCGCCGAGCTACAGAAGGCCGGCAAGCGGGTGGCAATGGTCGGTGATGGCGTCAACGACGCCCCCGCCCTGGCCACAGCCGATCTGGGCATCGCCATCGGCGCTGGGACCGACGTGGCCATCGAAGCCGCCGACGTGGTGCTGATGCGTTCGGACCCGCTGGACGTTCCCATCGCGCTGCGCATCGGCAAGGGGACACGGCGCAAGGAGCGGCAGAACCTGGGCTGGGCCATCGGGTACAACGTGCTCGCGCTGCCGATCGCGGCCGGGGTCTTCGAGCCGGCGTTCGGACTGGTGCTGCGCCCGGAGATAGCGGCCCTGTCGATGTCCGGGTCCTCCTTGATCGTCGCGGTCAACGCCCTGCTGCTCAAGCGGCTACGGCTGCCCGCACCCGCGACACCCGTGGGGCCGACATCGGCCACCGCAGCCGTGCCCACGCCGGCCGGGCGCCGGTAAGCGACGCCCTGCCGTGACGGCCACCACTGCGACACCTGGCATCCCCGCTGCGAGCACGGCGCCGGCACCCGGGCGCCCCCGCCCGCTACGGATGCTGTGGATCACCGCGGCCTGGGGGGCGTGTTTCGTGGCGATCCAGTGGGGTCTGCGCGACGCCCCCGTCCTGTGGTTCGCGGCGCTGCGCGCTCTGGTGGCCGGGGTGGCTCTGCTGGCTGTCGGCAGGGCCCAGCACCGCCCGCGACCGTTGGGCATGCGCGCGTGGGGCCTGATCGCGGTGCAGGGTCTCGTCAATGTCACGGTCGGCTTCGGTGCCATGTTCGCCGCAGTGGCCGGCCTGGCGACCGGGACGGCCGCGGTGCTCGCCAACGCTCAGCCGTTGCTGATCATGCTGCCCGCGTGGTGGCTGTACGGCGAGGTCGTCTCGCGCCGGACAGCCGGCGCGCTCGTGGTCGGGTTCGCAGGTCTGGTGCTGGTCGCCGTGCCTGGGGGAGGCGGGCGCGGGGCAGCACTGTCGTTGCTCGCCGCGGCCGCCATCACCGCGGGCACGCTGCTGTCGCGCCGGTTGGGTGCCCTCGACGTGATCGTGGCCAGCGGATGGCGCTTCATGATCGGCGGCGCCGCCCTGGCAGTGATCGCAGGGGTGGTGCAGGGCACACCGGTGATCGCGTGGACGCCCCGGTTCATCGCCGTGCTCGCGTTCTTGTCCCTGGTGGGCAGCGCCGCGGCGTTCGTCGCATGGTTCACCGAGACCCGACGCTCACGGCTGGACGTCCTGAGCGCATGGACGTTCCTGACCCCGGTGGTCGGGATCGTCCTGGCCGCGATGGTGCTCGGCGAGCGGGCGTCGGGCTGGACCGGCGCCGGGCTGGCGGCGGTGCTCGTGGCCATGGGGGTCGTGCTGGTTCCGGCCCGGCGCCGGAGCGCACCCCAACCGGCCCCGGGGCCGACGTCATGAGCCAGAGTGCCGTGCCCTCGGCAGGTCGAGCCGGAGGAGACCTCGAGACACCGGTCGCCCCGCGCGAGCTCGGCGCAACTCCCACCCCGGTGGGGGCCGCACCTCCGCAGGATGCGGTGATCTTCGACATGGACGGCGTGGTCACCGACACCGCGCCCGTGCACGCCGCCGCGTGGAAGCGTCTCTTCGACGATGTCCTCGGCGATGAGCGGGCCACCCACGCAGGTCCCCAGGGCCCGTTCGACGCCGGCTCGGACTACTACCGCTACGTCGACGGGCGCGCCCGCCAGGACGGGGTTGCCGCCTTCCTGTCCGCTCGCGGCATCGAGGTCCCGCTCGGGCACTCGGGCGACCCGGCCGAGGCCTGGACCATCCATGGGCTGGGGGCTCGCAAGAACGCGATCTACCTCCAGATGCTAGCCGAGCACGGGGTGCGGGTCTTCTCGGGCACCATGGATCTGGTGCGGCGGTTGCGCGCGGGCGGAGTCCCGGTGGCACTGGTTACGGCCAGCCGCAACGCGCGGTCCATGCTGGCCTCGACGCAGCTCACCGGGGTCTTCGACGTCGTCGTGGACGGCGAGACTGCTGCCGAGCTGGGCCTGGCGGGAAAGCCGGACCCGGCGATGTTCCTCCAGGCCGCGCGCCAGCTCGGGGTCGACCCGGCCCGGACGGCGGTCGTGGAGGATGCGACGTCCGGGGTCACCGCGGCGCGTCGTGGCGGGTTCGGTCTCGTGGTCGGGATCGACCGGGCCGGCCAGCGGGACGCCCTTGAAGCTGCCGGCGCGCACGTCGTGGTCGCGGACGTCTCCCAGCTCGACCTCGGGGCCCTGCGAGCGGACCCCTGGGTCTTGCTCTATGAGGGTTTCGATCCGGCGCACGAGGGCCACCGTGAGGCGTTGACCGTGCTCGGCAACGGGTACCTGGGTACCCGCGGCGCGGCCCCTGAGCATGCGGGCGACGGCGTGCACTACCCGGGGACCTACCTGGCCGGGGTCTACAACCGGTTGACCTCCACGGTGCACGGACGCCTGATGGAAGACGAGCACCTTGTCAACTCCCCGAACTGGCTCCAGCTGGACGTGCGCACCGGTACCGGTGCGTGGTGGTCCACCGGAGGGCTGACTGTCACCGGTGAACGCCGCGAGCTGGACCTGCGGCGCGGGGTGCTCACCCGCAGCGCGTTGCTCACCGACGGCGCCAGCCGCCGCCTGCGACTAACCCAGAGGCGCCTGGTGTCGATGGCGCGCCCCCACCTGGCCGGACTGGAGACCACCGTGACCGCCGAGGGGTGGGGCGGACCAGTCGCCTTCAGGTCGGGGATAGACGCGGGGGTCACCAACGCCAACGTCGCCGGTGACGAGGCCCTGGCCAACCGGCACCTGGAGACGTTGGCTGTCGAGGATGTTGGCCCGGGTGTGCTCGTGGTGGAGGTCGAGACCGTCCAGAGTCGGGTTCGGATCGTGACCGCCATGCGCACCACGGTCACCGGTCGCGGCGTCGTGAGCGTTCCCGGGGTCCAAAGCGTCGGAGACCGCCACGCCCACGTCTTCGAGGTGGCCCTGCGTGACGGGGAGCCGGTCACGATCGACAAGACCGTCGCCATCTACACCTCACGGGACCCGGCGATCGCGTCCCCACGGCTTGCCGCAGCCCAGGAGCTCGCCTGTGTGCCGGGCGGTTTCGAGGCCCTGCTGCCCGAGCACGAACGGGCCTGGGAGCGGCTGTGGACACGCTTCAGTGTCCGTCTCGATGCGGACCGACAGACCCAGCTCGCGGTGAACCTTCACATGTTCCACGTCCTGCAGTCCGTCTCCGAGCACACTGCGGGCCTGGACGCCGGCGTCCCGGCGCGCGGCCTGCACGGCGAGGGCTACCGAGGCCACGTGTTCTGGGACGAGCTGTTCGTTCTTCCCGTTCTCACCGCACACCTGCCCTGGGTGAGCCGCGGCTTGCTCGAGTACCGCTGGCGGCGGTTGGGCACCGCACGACAGGCTGCCGTGGCCGACGGTCTGTCCGGGGCGGCGTTCCCGTGGCAGAGCGGGAGCGACGGGCGCGAGGAGACCCCGACCGAGCTGTACAACCCGCGATCGGGGCGGTGGATACCGGACAACTCCCGGCGTCAGCGCCACGTCGGTCTGGCCGTCGCGGTCAACGCCTGGCAGTACTACCAGACAACCGGCGACGTCGACTGGCTCTCCCACCGCGGGGCCGACCTGATCATCGAGGTCGCCCGGTTGTTCACCGCCCTGGCCAGCTACGACCGGCAGGTCGACCGCTTCCACATCGGCGGGGTCATGGGCCCGGACGAATACCACGACGGCTACCCCAGCGCCCCGGGCCAAGGGCTTCGCGACAACGCGTACACCAATGTGCTTGCCGCCTGGGTATGCGCCCGGGCCGGCGATGTCCTGGCCGCGGTGGCCGGGCACGACTGCGACGACGTCCACGCCCGGCTGGGCATCAGTCGCCAGGAGCCGGGGAGATGGGATCACCTGAGCCGGCGCCTGGCCGTGCCCGTCCACCGCGACGGTGTCATCAGCCAGTTCGACGGGTACGAGGAGCTGGCTGAGCTGGACTGGGCTCACTACCGGGCGACATACGCCAACATCGGCCGCCTGGACCTCATCCTGGAGGCCGAGGGCGACAACACCAACAGATACAAGCTCGCCAAACAGGCTGACGTCCTGATGCTCGTCTACCTCCTCGGCCCAGACGGCCTGCTCCAGGCTCTCGACCGGCTCGGATACCCCACCACGCCCGACCTCCTGGCCCGCACGGTCGACTACTACCTGGCCCGCACAGCCGACGGCTCCACGCTCAGCCGGGTCGTGCACGCCTCCGTGCTGGCTCGCACGGACCCGGCGCGCGCGTGGCGGACCTTCCGCGATGCGCTGGCCGCGGACCTGGACGACACCCAGGGTGGCACGACGAACGATGGCATCCACCTCGGTGCCATGGCCGGAACCGTCGACATCATCACCCGCTCCTTCGCCGGGCTGCGAACCGCGGACGACACCCTCACCTTCGACCCGAAGCTGCCGGTCGGGCTGCACGGCGCGCAGTTCCAGGTCCAACACCGCGGCCAACGGATCCGCGTGCACATCGACCGCGACGGACTCCAGCTGACCCTAGATCCCTGCGCCGCCAACCCGAGGGTCCGCGTCACCGTCGCGGGAACACCGGTCACCCTGGTCTCTGGGCAGACCTGCCGGTTCCCTGGCGGTCCCGCCTGATCCGACCACCGGCCGAGTCCACCACGTCTCGGCGGGGGCTCAGAGCACCGCCGCGATCCTCGCCGTGCACAGGGTCCCAGCGTAGGGCGCGAACCATCAACCTCCAGGAAATCTTGACCGTACCTGCACGGGACGTGCGTCCTGCTCGCGTGAACCTTGTACAGGCCGTTGCGGTCAGCCCTCCTGGCTGCGGGTCCAGGCCCATCACGCCCCGTGGAGTGTTCAGATGCTCCCGACGTCACACGATCTCTCGCTGGATACCTCCCGACTCTGTGCCGAGCGCCGTTCGGCGCTAGGAGACAGCGCCGACCACGCCGTGCTTGGCGCGTCGAGGGTGAGGTCGCGCGTCTCATGAGCCACACCAGCAGCCGGTGGCCCGGTGTTCGCTCACCCGTAACCCTCGACCGGCAGGCGCTCGCGTCGGCCACGACGCGCCGAAGCCCGGGAGGATCGACTGGGCACCCAGCGGCCCAGTTCGACCGCGGCCCGCCAAGGTGCCCGCGTGCCCCCCGCCCGACGCCGATGTTCGGCGGCTGGCCGCCCTGGCCGGCGGGTCCGGTACGGGTTGGCCCCTGCAGTTCGTCACCCCTGGCTTCGAGTCGCTGTCCTCGCAGGAGCCCCAGGCGATCGGCCTGACGTACTGGTTCGACGCGGCCCCAGACGGGGACCCCCACCCGGTGACCGTGAGGTTCATCGGGGTCCGCCTGGACATGCAGGGCAGCCGGGGCCCGAAGGACTCCTTCCAGGAGGTCGCCACGCTGCCCCGCGCGCAACCCGGCAGCGGACGCGTCGCGCTGACCCATCGCGTGCTCGACAAGACCCCCGGCCGGTGGCAGGTCACCGCGCACGCGATCGCCGGCGCCCCGCAGGACGGCGGTGGGGCCCAGGTGCCGCCGGTGCCCCTGGCGAGCGCGACGAACATCGGGGTGTCGTCCTACGCCCCGCTGGCCCAGCTGCGTGCGCCCGGGGTGGTCCTGGGTGCGTGGCCGGCCCTGGTGGGCACCGGGGTGCTCGCCGCGCTGATGATGGAGTCCGTGCTCGCGGCCAGGCGCGAACTGCCGGTCTCCCGGGTCCTGCTGGTCGCGCTGGTCGCCTGCGTGATGGGGCTCCTCGGGGCGAAGGTCTACTACCGGGTCATGCACCTGGAGGAGAAGGGTCGGCTCCTGAGTGTCGGGATGAGCATCCAGGGGTTCGTCCTGGCGGCGATCGGGACCTTCGTTCTCGGGGCCGCAATGAGCGGAATCCCCGTCGGCGTGCAGCTGGACGTGACCGTTCCGAGTCTTCTCCTCGGCCAGGCGATCGGACGCCTCGGGTGCTTCTTCGGCGGCTGCTGTGCGGGCCTGCCGACGTCATCGCGATGGGGACTGTGGTCCTCGGACCGCCAGGTCGGTGTGCGCCGCATCCCGGTCCAGCTGATGGAGTCCGCCCTGGCCGCGACCCTGGCCACGGCAACGCTCCTGACGGTCCTGGCAGGACGCCCGCACGTGGACGGCATGGTGTTCCTCGCCGGTTTCGCGTTGTATGTCGTGGGACGTCAGCTCCTGTTCCAGCTGCGCGGCCTGCCGCGCAAGACCGCCCACGGACGCCAGATCACCCTGGTGCTCGCCGGGATCACGTTCCTCGCCGCTCTCGCCGCCGGGCTGTTGGCTCGACCGAACCCGCGTGGTGCGGCCCGCCGGGGGCCCGCGCCGACGCGCGGCCGGCGAGAACGCCGACCGCGGTGCTGGGGAGCACGGCAGGGTGCGGCGGTCAGGTGCCTGCCCGCGAGGGTCCGGTCCGGGTATCGACGGCACCAGAGTCGAGCCGCTGGTGGTCAACGACGGTCGTGTCGACTACCCGCACAGGCCGCCCTGGCGCGGGGGGTGCTATCGCGTGGCGGTAGGCCACCGCGACCCCGATGCCAAGGACGAGGAGCCAACCCAGACCGATGAGCAGGGGCATGGTCTCGTCGAAGCCGCTGGTGAACGCTCCGTCGAGCAGGACCCGGGACGCGCCGTAGCCGGGTAGCCACGTGGACAGCGTCGTCGCGGTGGGGTGGAGCATCGGGCTCTGCACGATGCCAACGTCGAGGAAGGGGAGCACGAACGCCATGAAGACGCCGCCGACTCGGCCGAAGACCCGGGCGAGCAGGGCGCCGACGAGGGCGTAGGTCATGGCGATCAGAACGCTCGCCGCGACATAGGTGGGCCACCGGGTGGCGTTGAACACCTGTGCAGCGGTCGCGACGGACACCGCTGTCGCGGCCAGCACTGTCAGGGTGAGCACGCCCAGGCGGGCTCCCAGCAGTGCGTTCGGCCTCAGCCCGGCGAGGGCGACGCGTCGATCACTGTCACGGCTGTCGAAGAGGAAGAACAACCCGATCAGCGCTGCCAGTGAGGCGATCACGAGCGGCGCGATGGTGGTTGCGTGCACATCGGGCATCGGGAAGGATTGCGCGATTCGACGGCCGTGCTCGTCGAGTGTCACGGTGATGGGCTTGTTTGGGGTGACCGCCACGGAGCCGAAGATGAACACGACCGGCACGATGACGAACAGTGCCCACTGGGCCGGGTTGCGGCGCGCGTCGCGCCAGGCCATCTGGGACGCGGCTACGAGTTGCCCGGTTCGTGCCCGCGACTGGCGTCGTGCGTGTCCGCGGACGCGACGGGTCCGCGTGGAGACGATCGCCCATGAGGCAAGCACGGCGGTGAGCGTCCATGTGAGGGCCCCCGAGGGCCCAGCCGAGATCTCCTCGATGGCTGCTGTGTCCGCACGGGAGGTCCACCATCCACAGCGTGACGAAGTGAATCGGTAGACCGCGCGTGGCGACCCGGTCGGCCGCGCCGATGGCGGGTCCGAAGAACACGTCCAGGATCCAGACGAACAGCACGATGACGGTGCCGTTGACCGGGTTGCGGACCAGGGCGCCGACGGTTGCGCCGATCGCGACGTAGATGATCGCGGACATCACGGTGCGAGCGATGACCGGGACCGGGTTGTCGATGCCGGTGCGGGCGGCGAGCGCGACCAGGGCGGTTGCGCTGGCGAGTGCTGCCAGGGCCAGGCCCGTCAGGAGCCGAGCGAGCACGAGCCGGGAGGCCGGGAATCCGGCGATGACCACGCGCCGGTCGGTGTCGCGGGTGGCGGCGATCTGGAAGTACATCGCGATGTCGGCCAGGAACGCGGCCGCCTAGCCGGCCGTGACGGTCTGCACAGCCGATCCGGTGCCGCCAAGCAGCTCCGCGAAGTCGGCCAGGCTTCCGGCCACGACCACGATGAACACGACGGGGACGACGACGAGCAGCAACACGTTGACTGGGTTGCGGGCGTAGTCGGTGAGGAAGCGGCGGACGAACACCGTCATCGGTGCCCGTCCCCGCTCGCCGACCATCCACTCCCGGTACTGCCCGAGCAGCTCGCCCAGCGGCGAAAGAGCCAGGTTCTGCGCCGGGACGACACCCGCCTCCCGCAGGTAGGTCACCAACGGCACCATCGCGCGCTGACCCGGAACTTGACGATAGCCAGCCCGCCGACGCGCCGCGAGGAACGCCGACGCCCGCTCTTCATCGAACTGGGCCGGCTCGAGACCCTCAGCCGACAACCAGACCCCGACGAGACCCAGATCCTTGAGCATGTGTCGGGCCGACCAGGGGGTGTAGCCCCGATGGTCCCAGCCAAACCCGGTAGCCCTCGACCTCCGGCCATAGCAGGCCGGCCTTCCTCCGCGTGCCCGACATCGTCTTCGCCTCCCTCACGGGAGCCCGATGCCCCCACAAGAAGAGCCTGCCCTCAGCAACTATGCCGATGCCCGCGGAACCCTCACACCGCAAAGCCCCACGTCCGACCGACTTTTGAACCGCGCCAGCAACCTCCTCGGCATAGTTGCGGCCTCGGCATAGGTCGATCACCAGCAGGTCGAACAGACCGGCCGTCAGGGGGAAGTTGTGGTGGGCGGACAACGTCGTGCGCGCCCACCCCGGGACGTGTGGCAGGGCACGGGCCAGCGCGGCGGTCCGGGTCGCGCGGGCTGCCGCGCGCAGGCGCGCCATCTGCTGCAGGGCAGCGGTGCCGGCGTGCAGATGGTCTTGGACGGTGCCGCGCACCGCCGTCGTGCCGGCCGCGGACCACGCGGCGTCCGCCGAGGCGAGCTCGGCACGGTCGCGCCCCGGGGCCGCGGGGCCCAGGGCCCCCCGCAGC
>JABBOX010000120.1 GCA_012927555.1 Phycicoccus sp. | reverse complement strand
AGGCCAGGGCCGCGCTGATCGCCGTCCGTCACGAGGTCGCCAAGGCGGTCGTGGGACAGGACGCCGCGGTGTCCGGCATCCTCATCGCGCTGCTGAGTCGTGGGCACATCCTGCTCGAGGGCGTGCCCGGCGTCGCCAAGACCCTGCTCATCCGCGCGGTGGCCGCGGCCCTCGACGTCCAGACGAAACGGGTGCAGTTCACCCCGGACCTGATGCCCGGCGACATCACCGGCTCGCTGATCTACGACCCGCACAGTGCCGAGTTCTCCTTCCGCGAGGGGCCGGTGTTCACCAACCTGTTACTCGCCGACGAGATCAACCGGACGCCGCCCAAGACGCAGGCCGCACTGCTGGAGTCCATGGAGGAGCGCCAGGTCTCCGTCGAAGGCGTACCCCGGATGTTGCCGTCGCCATTCATGGTCGCCGCCACCCAGAACCCGGTCGAGTACGAAGGCACCTACCCGCTGCCGGAGGCACAGCTCGACCGTTTCCTGCTCAAGGTCGAGCTGCCTCTGCCCCCGCGCGAGGACGAGATCACGGTGGTTCAACGGCACGCCGCCGGCTTCGACCCCCGCAACCTGGCCGCAGCCGGACTGCGAGCCGTCGCCGGCTCAGCCGACCTCGATGCCGGGGTGGCCGCTGTTCTGGCGGTGACCGTCTCGCCGGAGATTGCGGGATACATCGTGGACATCGCACGGGCGACGCGGCAGTCTCCCTCCCTCTCGCTGGGCGCAAGCCCCCGTGGGGCCGCTGCGCTGATGGCAACCAGTCGTGCGTGGGCCTGGCTGAGCGGGCGCGAGTTCGTGACCCCTGACGACGTCAAAGCGCTGGCGCACGCGACGCTGGCCCATCGGCTTTCACTGCGACCGGAGGCCGAGCTGGAGGGCGTCAACGTCGGGTCCGTGCTGGCCAGCGCACTCTCCTCCGTGCCGGTCCCCCGCTGACCATGGCCCTGACCGGACGCGCGCCCGCGCTTCTGTTGCTGGGCCTCGTGGCCGTATGGCTCCAGCCGACGATGACCACCGTCCGGCTCTGGTGGTTGGTCTCACTGTGCGCGATCGGGCTCGACCTCTTGCTCGCGCTGAGCCCCAGCAAGCTCGTGCTCGGTCGCGACATCGTTCATCAGGTGCGGCTCGGCGTCAGCGGATCGACCACACTCTGGCTGACAAACCCGACGCCCCGGCGCCTGCACGGCATCGTTCGCGACGCCTGGCAACCATCTGCGGGGGCTGCGGGCGACCGGCATACGGTCGATGTCCGCGGCGGCGAACGCGTTGCCCTGCCGACAACCCTGACGCCCACCCGTCGTGGCGACCGGCGAGCCGACCGGGTCACCGTTCGCAGCCTGGGGCCGCTGGGGCTGGCCGCCCGCCAGCGCTCGTTCCCGATCGATGGGGTCATTCGCGCCCTGCCGCCCTTCACCTCCCGAAAGCACCTGCCCAGCCGGCTGTCCGTCCTTCGGCAGCTCGATGGACGCTCCGCGGTGCGCACGCGTGGCGCGGGCACCGAGTTCGACTCCCTGCGCGACTACGTCGTCGGCGACGACGTCCGCAGCATCGACTGGCGGGCGACGGCTCGACGCACCGCAGTCGTCGTGCGCACCTGGCAGCCGGAGCGTGACCGCCGCCTGATCCTGGTTCTCGATACCTCCCGAACATCGGCCGGCCGGGTCGGTGACACGCCTCGGCTGGATGCGGCCATGGACGCCTCGCTGTTGTTGGCCGCCCTCGCCTCCAGGGCAGGTGACCACGTGGACTTCCTCGCCGGCGACCGGCAGGTCCGTGCCCGTCTCAGCGGCGCGACCCGCACGACCCTCCTGGGCGACCTCGTCAGGGCGATGGCTCCGTTGGAGCCGGCCCTGCTGGAGGCCGACTGGTCGATGATGGCAGGCGCGATCGCCGGGCTGAGCCGCCGCAGATCCCTGGTCGTGCTGCTGACTCCCCTTGAGCCGGCGGCCATCGAGGAGAGCCTGCTGCCGACGCTGGCCACGCTCACCCGGCACCACAGGGTGGTCCTGGCCTCGGTCGCGGACCCTGCCCTCTCGGCGATGGCAGCGGACGTCAGCAGCACCTCGCGCGTGTATGACGCCGCGGCCGCTGAACGCACCCTCGGTCTGCGCGAACGCACCGCAGAAGTGCTGCGACACCTCGGTGTCCATGTGATCGACGCCGAGCCGGAGCAGCTTCCGGTGGCCTTGACCGACCACTACCTGATGCTCAAGAGCAAGGGCCTGCTTTGACACGCTCCCCGCCTTGAAGGACGGGGATTCGAGGTCCCGCTCGGGTCGGTCATGCGGAGCACGACTGACCCGAGCGGGTCCTTCCTGGTTCAACGTCGGGTGCCGCCGTTTCCGGTGGTCTTACCTCAACTCCGCAGGCGTTTGAAGTCTCCGACTGTCCGTCGGCGACTGTGCTGGGTTGCCCAAGCTTGAGCAGGCGCAATCCCTCGGCGAGGATATTGCGGGCGGCGTTGACGTCCCGGTCATGGGTGACGCCGCAGTTGGTGCAGGTCCAGTGACGGACCCCGAGCCCAGCTTGACCTTTCGGGCCGGTGATGGCCCCGCAGGTCGAGCAGGTTTGAGTGGATGGGAAGAACCGGCCCAACGGGACCACGGTCCGGCCTTGCCTGGCTGCCTTTTCGACGATCAGCCGCAGGAACTGGGCCATCGCCTGGTCGTGAACCGATTTCGCCAGGTTCGTGCGGGCCATGCCCGCCACTGACAAGGCTTCGATGGCGATGATGTCGTGGGTGGCAACAATTTCAGCGGCCTTCTGGTGGGCGTGATCCAGGCGGGCCTCCCTCACCTTGCGGTGCAGGACGGCAACCCGCACTTTGGCTTTCGCCCGGTTCCGGGAGCCTTTCTTCTTCCGGGACAGTGACCGCCCAGACCTGGCCAAAGCCCGTTCCTTGCGTCGCAGGAACATCGGGGTGTCAATCTTCCCTACTTCCTCCTCACCGGTGCCGGTGTCCACGCTGAGGATCGTCGCGTACGTGGACAGGCCAGGGTCGATCCCACAAACCCGCCCGGCAACTACCTGCGGAACGTCGATCACCGTGACCACGAACGACAGGTACGTCCGTCCGTCTGCTTCCCGGATGACCGTCACACTCGTCGGGTCCGACGGTAACGGCCGGGACAGCACGAACGGCAGCCAGCCGATCTTCGGCAGGAACAACCGGGCCTGCCCGCCGGGGGTGCCCTCAATTTTGAACCGGGCGTTCCTGGTAAACCGGACGCCTTGCCGTGAGGTGTGCCTAGACCGGAACTTCGGCGGGCCCATCTTCGGCCCTCTCCGGGTCCCTTTCAGGGAGGAGAAGAAGTTCCGGTAGGCCACGTCCACATCTTTAAGGGCCTGTTGCAACGCAACAGCCGAGACCTCACCGAGCCATGCCCGTTCGGGGGTTTGCTTGGCTGCAGTCAGCCGGGTCGACAGCACCCCCAAACTCAGGGCGGCCAGCCCGTTCTTGTAGGCGTGTTGTCGGGCGGCGATCGCATCATTGGCAACAACCCGACACGACCCGAAAGTGCGGGACAGGGCGGCGCTTTCAACCGTGCCGGGGTAAGCCCGGTACCGGTAACGCAACACCGTCTCCATACTGAAAACCTATACGCGCGGACCGACACATCGCCTGGTCTCCAACACCGGTCCACTTGGTCTTCGCCCCCAAATACCGTCACCACCTAGCCGAGCTAACGATTCACCACCGCCCTGAAGGACGGTGCACTCTCGCCAACGGGATAGCCGAGGTGCGCACGCGGGCCGACGCAGTGCCGTGGCCGCCAAACAGGGTCGATCAACCCACGACGGGCGCCGTGTCGCCGGCATCGCGCGCCGACACATCGCCGGTCGCGCCCCGCTGCCACGCCCATCGACCGACCGTGAACACATAGGTCATGAAGGCAACCTCGACGATCACACCGACGGTGATGCGGGCCCACGTGGGCAGCGGCGAGGGGGTGACGAACGCCTCGACGACTCCCGAGACCGCCAGCACAACAACGAGGCCGAGCGCCACAGCCATGGCGGAACGACCTTCCTCGGCAACGGCCCGCCCACGAGTCCGCGGGCCAGGGTCGATCCAGGCCCAGAACAACCGTAGGCCGGTCGCGCCGGCCACGAAGACCGCCGTCAGCTCGAGCAGCCCGTGCGGCAGAATCAGACCGAAGAACAATGCGCCGCGGTCATGGTTGATCATGACCGCGCCCATGAACCCCAGGTTCAGGACATTCTCGAACAAGAGATAGACCACCGGGACGCCGAGGATACCGAGCGCGATACAGATCGCTGTGAGCCAGGCGTTGTGGGTCCAGACCAACGCAGCGAAGTGCGACGCCGCGAACTCGCTGTAGTAGTGCTCGAAGTCGGTGTTGACAAGCTTGTCGATCTCGGACGGAGACATCAGCGAGGACTCGAACTGCGGGTGCGAGAGGAACCACCACCCGATGACCAGCGATGCCCCGATGTTGGCGAACGCGGTGATGATCCACCACCGACGAGTCCGGTAGAGAGCAGCGGGGAACGTGTCGGTGAAGAAGCCCCGCAGATCCGACCAGGCCACCGATCTCGTTCCGGCAGAACGGGTTCGGGCTCGCGCTAGCAGGGACGACAGGTACGTCACCAGGCTGGGGTCCGGGGCCGCCGAACGGACCACGGACAGGTGGGTGGCCACCCGCTGATACAGGTCGAGGATCTCGTCGGCCTCCGCGCCGCTGGATGATCCGTGGCGCGCCAGGTACTCAAGGCGGCTCCACTCACCCTGGTGCGCTGCCACGAACGCGTCGAGATCCACGCTCACACTGTATTCGCGACCGTCCGGCGCCCGCCTCTTCCGGATACGCTTGGCAATCATGAGCGACAGCAACGCATGAGCGACAGCAACGCATGAGCGACAGCAACGCATGAGCAACAGCACTGTGGGCGTCGGGGCCGACGACCTCGTGACCGGCGAGGCGGTTGCTCTCGAGCTGCCCGCAGCCGGCGTCGCCATCCGCGCCCTGTCCGGCTTCCTGGACCTGCTGGTTGCCGGTGCGGCCCTGTGGATCGGCCTCTTCGTGTCCTCGTCAATGACCGAGAACTCGGACGAGGCCATCATCCGCATCGCCATGACCCTGCTTCTGGTGGTCGTCACCGTCGCGCTGCCGACCAGCTTGGAGACCCTGACCCGCGGTCGCTCGGTGGGCAAGCTCGCCACGGGACTTCGGACCGTGCGCGACGACGCGGGGCCGATCGGGTTTCGCCATGCCCTGACCCGTGCGCTGGTCGGCTTCGTCGAGATCTGGGCTTTGGTCGGGGTCCCTGCCTTGGTGAGCGCGATCGTGAGCAACAAGGGCAAACGACTCGGTGACTATGCCGCCGGCACGTACGTCGTGCGGGAACGAGTGCACATGACGTTGCCGCCGCCTCCGATGATGCCTCTCCAGCTGGCTGCGTGGGCTGCCGGCGCCGATATCGCCCGGCTGCCCGACGGCCTGGCCATGGCGGTCCGCCAGTTCCTCATGCGCGCGCCGTTGCTGAGCCCGCAGTCGCGCGCGACCCTCGGCGGGCAGCTGCACGACGAGGTCGTCGCCTATGTGTCTCCCCTGCCTCCCTCCGGCGTCCATCCCGAGGTCGTGCTCGCAGCGGTCATCGCCGATCGACGCCGGCGCGACACCATCCGGCTGGAGCGCGACGCAGCCCTGAGACGTCGTCTCATCCCGGCGGACCCGATCGACTCCTTGCCATAGCGGCGAGGTAGCGGCCAGGCAGCGGCGAAACCTATGGGGTGGCTTTGAACCCTGGAAAGGCCACGGCCTGGCTGCACTCGGCCATCAGGCCTGGATCAGAGCCGCGTAGCCGGGCTTGACCACCTCGTCGATGATCGCCAGCCGCTCATCGAAAGGGATGAAGGCCGACTTCATCGCGTTGATCGTCGCCCAGCGAAGGTCCTCCAGGGTCCATCCGGCGTCGTTGACGAGAAGGGACATCTCACGCGTCATCGACGTGCCGCTCATCAGTCGGTTGTCGGTGTTGACGGTGACCCGGAACTTCAGCCGTTTCAAGAGCGAGATCGGATGCAGCGCAACGGATTCGGCAGCGCCGGTCTGCACGTTGCTGCTCGGGCACATCTCGAGCGGGATGCGCCGATCACGCACGTATGACGCGAGACCGCCCAGGACGACCTCGGACGGGTCCACTCCGGCCGCGAAGGCGACGTTCTCGGAATACGGCCTGCCCGCAACGTGAACGTCGTCGATGATCCGCACGCCGTGACCGAGACGGTCGGCTCCGCACCACTGGATCGCCTCCCAGATGCTGGGGAGCCCGAAGGCCTCGCCGGCGTGGATGGTGAAGTGGGCGTTCTCGCGGCGAAGGTACTCGAACGCGTCGAGGTGGCGGGTGGGCGGGAACCCGGCCTCGGCGCCGGCGATGTCGAAACCCACGACGCCGTCGTTGCGGTAACCCACGACGAGTCGGGCGATCTCGGTCCCCTTGGCTGCCTGGCGCATCGCGGTCAGCAGCGCCGTCACCCGGATCCGTCGACCCGACTCTGCCGCCTTCCTCTCGCCGTCCCGGAAGCCTGCGTTCACCGCTTCAACCACGTCCTCCAGGGACAGCCCGTTGACGAGGTGCAGCTCCGGGGCATAACGCACCTCGGCATAGACGACTCCGTCGGCAGCGAGATCCATCACGCATTCACTGGCGACCCGGTGCAGTCCGTCGACCGTCTGCATGACGGCCAGTGTCTGGCTGAACGTCTCGAGATAGAGCTCGAGCGAACCAGAGTCGGCACTGTCTCGGAACCAGGCGCCGAGCGCCTCGGCATCGTGGGCCGGGAGACCTTTGTAGCCAACAGTGTCGGCGAGCTCAATGATCGTCTGGGGGCGAAGTCCGCCGTCCAGGTGATCGTGCAGCAGCGACTTTGGGGCTCGGCGCAGGATGTCGTCGGTGAGCACTCAGTCCTCCCGGTTGACGGTGTCGGGACCAAACGCCGGGAGGCACACGGCGACGTACTCGGCACCTTCAGCGCCGGTGGAGTAGCGGACGCGCTCGCCGGCGCCTGTGAGTATCGACTGACCGGCGTGGGCGATGGTGGGCCCGTCCTCGTGATCGACGATCACCGAGCCCTTGAGGACCAGCGTGATCTCGTCGAACTCCGGTGTCTGGAAAGGCTCCTGCCAGTTGGCTGGGGCGATCATGTGGGCGACCGACACAGCCTCGCTGCCGGTGTTGACCCGGCCAACGTGCTCGCTGATGATCTTGCCGCCAGGGACAGGGATACGTGTGGGTTCACTGATGAGTCGAGGCACGCGTTCACCCTAGTCCGGGCACCTGCGGGTAAACCCCGGCCTTGCTCAGTTCAGGCCGGTTCTTGAGCGCAAATCTCGTGCCGCGACCGGCCTGAACTGAGCAAAGCGGTTTGAAGTGAGCAAAGGGTCAGCTGATCCGGTCGATCACGAGCGGGAGCAGATCGGGCCGGGAGTCCTCTGGCGCAATGAAGTAAGCACCGTCCAGTGCCGCGATCGCCCGGTCGAACCGTTCGGGGGTGTCGGTGTGCAGCGTCATCAGAGGGTCGCCGGCTCGCAGGACCGCTCCGGGCTTGGCATGCATCTCGATGCCCGCACCAGCCTGGACCTTGTCCTCCTTGCGGGCGCGACCAGCGCCCAGCCTCCACGCCGCCATGCCGACCTTGAGCGCGTCCAGCTGGGTCAGCACACCGGAGCCCGGGGCCAGGATCTGGTGGGTCTCGCGCGCGACGGGCAGTGTCGCCGACGGGTCACCGCCCTGGGCCGTGATCATGCGCCGCCAAACATCCATGGCACGGCCATCCTTGAGCGCATCCGCCGGGTCGACGTCACCACGGCCTGCGGCGGCCAGCATCTCGCGCGCCAGCACCAACGTCAGCTCCACGACGTCCGGCGGGCCACCACCGGCCAGGACCTCGACCGACTCACGTACCTCGAGGGCGTTGCCAGCAGTCAGACCGAGTGGGGTCTGCATGTTGGTCAGCAGCGCAACGGTGTTCACCCCGGCGTCCGTGCCCAGATCGACCATCGTGCGCGCCAGCTCGCGAGCGGACTCGACGTCCTTCATGAACGCGCCCGACCCCACCTTGACGTCAAGCACCAATGAACCGGTGCCCTCGGCGATCTTCTTGCTCATGATCGAGCTCGCGATCAGCGGGATGGCCTCGACGGTGCCGGTGACGTCGCGCAGGGCGTAGAGCTTCTTGTCGGCAGGCGCGAGCCGGTCGCCGGCTGCGCAGATCACCGCACCGACGTCCTCGAGCTGACGCATCATCTCGGCCGTCGACAGGGCCGCACGCCACCCGGGGATCGACTCGAGCTTGTCCAGCGTTCCGCCGGTGTGGCCAAGCCCGCGGCCCGAAAGCTGAGGAACCGCAACGCCGCACGCCGCGACGAGTGGGGCCAGCGGCAGGGTGATCTTGTCGCCGACCCCACCGGTCGAGTGCTTGTCCGATGTCGGACGGGACAAGGACGAGAACTTCATACGGTCGCCCGAAGAGATCATCGCCGCCGTCCAGCGGGAGATCTCGCGACGGTTCATGCCGTTGAGCAGGATGGCCATCGCCAGGGATGACATCTGCTCTTCGGCCACGAGCCCGCGCGTGTAGGCGTCGATGACCCAGTCGATCTGCCCGTCGGAAAGCTCTTGTTTGTTGCGCTTGGCGACGATGACATCAACGGCGTCAAAGGAGTCGGTCATGTGAAAGATCCTCTCTCAGGCGGTATGCCGGGTGCCCGGCCACCGCTGACGTCGCAAGTCAGGGGCGGGTCTTGTTGAAGGCGTCGAGATCGGTGCCACCGAAAGCATCGGGCAGAACCTCGGCCATGGTGCGCACACCCGTGGACGTCATGATCCGGCAGCCTGGCCCACCGTTCTCCCACAGCAGCTGCCGGCACCGACCACAGGGCATCAACGCGTCGCCCGTGCCGTTGACGCAGGCCACCGCCACCAGGCGACCGCCGCCGGTCAGGTGCAGCGCCGAGATCATGCCGCACTCGGCGCACAGCGCCACACCGTAGGCCGCGTTCTCGACGTTGCAGCCCGACACGATGCGCCCGTCGTCGACCAGCCCGGCCACGCCGACCGGGAAAGCGCTGTACGGCGCATAGGCGTGATGCATCGCCTCGGTTGCCTTGGCGTGCAACAGATCCCAGTCGACGGATGCAGACTCGGCCACTAGTGCCCCTCGCCCTTTCGATACGGCAAGCCGTCCGCGGCCGGCATACGCAGCCGTTGGGATGCGAAGGCGAGAACGAGCAGCGTGGCGACGTACGGTGTCATGCCGGTGAGCGCGTCGGGCACGGTCTCGGAGATGGAGTACCAGACGGCCACGATCACGCCTGCCGAGATCGCGATGACACCCTTGATCACACGATGCTTGCGCAACAGCTGCCACGCTCCGATGCCGATGGTAAGGACAGCGAGCAGCAGCAACATCGCGTGGACGGTGGTGCCACCACCGCGCAGCTGCACGGCATCGGTATAGCCGAACAGGGCCGCACCACCGACCAAGCCGCCAGGACGCCAGTTGCCGAAGATCATGGCAGCCAAGCCGATATAGCCGCGCCCACCAGTCTGTCCGTCGCGGTAGATGTTGGCAGCGACGAGGGCGAGGTAACCACCACCGAGACCGGCCAGTGAGCCCGAGACCAGCACGGCAATGAACTTGTACTTGTAGACGTTGACACCCAACGACTCTGCCGCAACGGGACTCTCACCGCACGAGCGCAGACGCAGCCCGAACGTCGTATGCCACAGCACCCACCAGGTCAGGGCAACCATTGCCAGCGCGATCAGCGTCACGAACGAAAGGTTCGTCACCATGGCACGCAGGATTGCCGCCAGATCGGAGACGAAGAAGATCTCCCTCTTCTCCAGGGAGCCCAGCCCCGATGACACGCCGGGGATGCTGAGGGAGGGCAGCTTCCCCAGCTGCGGTGACTGTGTCGGCCCACCGCCGGGACTCCCGGTAAAGGTGCGGGCCGCGAGGTACTTCGCCGTGCCATAGCCGATGATGTTGATGGCGACGCCGGACACGATGTGATCGACGCCGAAGACGACGGTCGCTAGGGCGTGGATCGCGCCTCCGACCATCCCGCAGAACATGGCGCCGAGCAGGCCCGCCCAGGGCCCGTAGTGCCAGCCGAAGAACCCGGCGCCCCACGTGCCCAGGATCATCATCCCCTCGAGCCCGATGTTGACGACTCCTGCCCGCTCGCTCCACAGTCCGCCCAGACCGGCCATACCGATGGGCACGGCAAGACCGATCGCGGCCGCGAGAGCGCCCGAGGAGGCGAGGTCGTTGGCACCGGTCACCACACGCAGGACAGCGATGAGGAACACAGCGATCACCGCGATCAGGGCGATCCGTGCTGGGCTCAGGCTCGGCTTGCGCACCGCGCCGGTGATGGCCTTGGCCCCGGCCTTCAGTCCGGTGGTGCTCATACCGTGGCTCCTTCGGGAGTCGGGGAGCCAGGTTCTTCGGAAAGCTGTCTGGCCACCCTGCGTTGCTCCATCCGCAAGCCCGCACGACGCACGACCTCGTAGGCGATGACCACGGCCAGGACGATGACGCCCTGGATGATGTAGACGAGCTCGGAGCTGACGCCGACAGTGATCTGTAGGCCATTGCTCTGCTGATCGAGGTAGGACCAGAGCAGCGCACCGAAAGCGATGCCCACCGGGTGGTTGCGACCCAGAAGCGCGATGGCGATGCCGGCGAAGCCCAGGCCGGGCTGGAACGTTGTGCCGTAGCTGTAGTCCTGGCCGAACAGCAGTGGCATGCCGACCAAGCCGGCAGCAGCCCCTGATAACACCATCGCGGTCAGGACCATGCGCTTGACATTGACGCCGCTGGCCACCGCCGCAGTCTCGGATCGGCCTGTGGCCCGAAGGTCGTACCCGAAACGGGTCTTGTTCAGGATCACCCAGTAGGCGACACCGACCAGTGCTGCCAGC
Organism: Phycicoccus sp.; assembly: GCA_012927555.1. GTDB lineage: Bacteria > Actinomycetota > Actinomycetes > Actinomycetales > Dermatophilaceae > UBA4719. The sequence continues at coordinate 5,266 of JABBOX010000120.1, read as the reverse complement.
AGGATGAAGCCATAGATCTTGTTGGGCGTCCCCGGAACCAGAGCGAACCCGGGCACCTGTGACGACGCCGGGATGGTCTTGGTGTTGGTGACGTTGCTGCCTGCGGTCGAGTCCGCGACCCTGAACAGCAGGAAGGACACGAGACCGGTGGCAATGGCGTTGAGCATGATCGTGGAGATCACCTCGGAGACTCCTCGCGTGACCTTGAGCCAACCGGCGATGCCGGCCCAGGCCGCGCCGACCACCACGGCGATCAGCAGCGAGACGAAGATGTTGAGCGGACCCGGTAGCCAGCCCTGACCGGCGAAGACCGCTGCCGCGAATGCGGCGATGCGGTACTGCCCATCAACCCCGATGTTGAACAGGTTCATCCGGAAGCCGATCGCGACGGCGATCGCGGACAGGTAGTACACGGAGGCACCGTTGATGATGGCGACGACCAGCCGGGGACGAGGCACGGTCAACAGCTGTGTCCACACCTCGACGACCGGGTCACCTGCCAGGAGCAGCACCGTAGAGGTGACCACGAACGCCACCAGGATGGCGAGGACGGGCGCGAGCAGTCCGAGGCCGACCCTGCGCAGATCCAGAGTTGCCTTCATTGCCCCTCCTCCACGCCATGGGTTTCGGGCCCTGCCTCGGTATGACGCGTGCCCAGGTCATCCGCGACGGTGCCAGGATCTCGCTGATCGGCACCGGTCATGGCCGCGCCGAGATCCTGCGCAGTCACGACATCAGGGTCGAACTCGTCGGACAGCTGACCGCGGAGGATCACGCGGATGGTGTCGGAAAGACCAATCAGCTCATCGAGATCGGCCGATATCAGCAACACGGCAAGGCCCTCGCGCCGGGCCCTCCTGATGTGGTCCCAGATGGCGGCTTGGGCGCCCACGTCCACGCCCCGGGTTGGATGGGCTGCGACCAAGACTCTTGGCGTGTAGCTCATCTCACGGCCGATGATCAGCTTCTGCTGGTTGCCGCCGGACAGCGAGTTGGCCGTGACGTAGATGGAGGGTGTGCGCACGTCGTACTCGGCCAGGATGCGCTCGGCCCCGGCCTTGGCGCCGGCGGCGTCGACCCAGACCCCTTTGGCGTTCGGCGACTGCGTCTGGTGGCCCAGCATGGTGTTCTCCCACAACGGAGCATCCAGCAACAGGGCATGACGGTGACGGTCCTCGGGGATGTATCCGACGCCCGCTTCACGAATCTCGCGGGTATGCCAGTCGCTGATGTCCTGGTCTGCCAGGAGGATTCGTCCCGCGGTGGGTTCGCGCATACCCATGATGGCCTCGACCAGCTCGGCCTGGCCGTTGCCCTCCACCCCGGCGACACCCAGCACCTCACCGGCGTGGATGGTCAAGGTGATGTCGTGCAGGACATCGCGAACGCCGGCTCCGGCGAGGGTCAGGCCGGTAATGGCGAGCAGCGGGCGATCCGTGACCGTGGACACATCCGTGCTGGCAGATGGCAGCTCGGAGCCGACCATCAGCTCGGCGAGCTGGCGGGAGGTCACCGACTTCGGGTCGACGGTAGCGACGGTGGTGCCACGCCGGATGACGGTGATCGAGTCGGCGACCGACAGCACCTCGTCGAGCTTGTGGGAGATGAAGATGACGGTCAGTCCCTCACTCTTGAGCTCGCGCAGGTTGTCGAAGAGCTCGTCGACCTCTTGAGGGACCAAGACCGCCGTGGGCTCGTCGAGGATCAGGATCTTGGCGCCGCGATAGAGAACCTTGAGGATCTCGACGCGCTGGCGGATGCCGACACCGAGGTCGGCCACCAGGTGATCGGCATGCACGTTGAGGCCATAATCGGCGGAGATCCTCTCGATCTCGGCCCTCGCCCGATCACCGATGCCGTGACGCTTCTCGGCGCCAAGCACGACGTTCTCGAGGACCGTCAGGTTGTCGGCGAGCATGAAGTGCTGGAAGACCATGCCGATGCCTGCATCGATCGCATCTGATGGGCTGTGCAGGGCGAGCAGCTGGCCGTCGACCTTGACCGTGCCCTCATCGGCACGCAGTACGCCATAGAGGATCTTCATCAAGGTGGACTTGCCCGCGCCGTTCTCGCCGACGATGGCATGAACGGTGCCCCGCTGTACCGAGAAGGTCACATCCTTATTGGCCACAACGCCAGGGAAACGTTTGGTGATGCCCTGTAGCTCGACGGCCGGTGCCACCATCGAGCCTGCATCCGGGGCACTCTGCGCAGAGTCGGTGATGACGCACACTCCTCGTACTGGCCCGCAACATTGCGAGCGTCGATCGTGGGCTCAGAGAGACCTAGAGCCCGGGTGGCACGTTACCGCGCCAGCCCGGGCCCCGTCAGTCAGGTGAGGCTTACGGCTTGATCGGAACGACGATCTTGCCGTCGATGATCTGCTGCTTGAAGTCGTCGAGCTTGGCCTTGATGTCATCGATCTTGCCGCCGGTGGTGCTGTAGCCAACGCCATCCACCTTCAGGTCATAGACCTTGGTGCCAGCGACGAACTTGCCCTCCGTCAGCGACTTGATGAAGTCGAACGTTCCGACGTCCACCTTCTTGATCATCGAGGTGATGATGACGTCCCTGACGTCGGCCGGCGCGGTCAGCGCCTGGTCCGAGTCGACACCGATCGCCATCTTGCCCGCGGCCTTGGCTGCGGTGAACACACCGCCACCTGAGCCACCAGCGGCGGCGTAGACCACGTCTGCGCCCTGCTGGTACATGCCCTCGGCGGCAGTCTTGCCCTTGGCCGGGTCACCGAAGCCCGAGAAGTCCGGCGGCTGGGTGAGGTACTTGACCTGGACCTTGATGGCTGGGTTGACCGTCTTGGCGCCCATCGTGTAGCCAGCCTCGAACTTCTTGATGAGGTCGGTGTTGACGCCGCCGATGAACCCGACGTTGCCCGTCTTGGACTTCAGCGCGGCGGCCGCACCCACGAGGAACGAGCCCTCGTTCTCGGCGAACGTGAGGTTCTCGATGTTGGGGCCGACCGCATCCGTGGAGTCGATGAGGGCAAACTTGACGTCCGGGTTTGCCGCGGCGACCTTCTTGACCGCCGGTGCGTACGCGAAGCCGACAGCAATGACGTTGACATAGCCGGCGTCGATGAGCTGCGAAAGACGCTCCTCACGTGCCGACTCAGCCTCACCGTTGACCGCAGTGGCTTCCTTGGTGTCAGCACCCAGCTCGGCCTTGGCCTTGTCCAGGCCGGCGGCAGCGGCGTCGTTGAACGACTGGTCTCCGCGCCCACCCACGTCATAGGCCATGCCGACCTTGATGACCTTTGCAGCACTGGTGGTGCCGCTGGCACCCGGCGTGCTGCTATCCGTACTCGAGCCGCAGCCAGCCAGTGCCAGCGCGGCGACCGACATCGCGGCCGTAACCTTCATCACCCGACGCAAGGGAATCTCCTTCTCTGAAATGCACCAATAAACCGACAAATCCTTCGACAAACTTTTCGTGACTCTACTGCCACCGATGTGGCTTGTCTGCCGAGTCCAGATGCATTGTCCGCATCGTTATTTGGAGACTGTGACCTTCGGCTCACTGCTTCATGGGGCGCCGCATGCCAGAACCGTGGCGGCCAACAGCTGAGCCCCTGCCAGCACCGCGCGTTCGTCCACCACGAGGTCGCCCTGGTGCAGGTCGTAGGTCTCACCGCCCGGGGTGCGCGTCCCCAACCTCGCCAAGGCCCCGGGCACCTCCCGGAGGTACCAGGCGAAGTCCTCACCTCCCAGCGACTGCGGTGTCGACGTCGCGGCATCGGGACCGAGCGCCGCAAGGGTCGCGCGCCGCAGAGCCTCGACGCAGGCGGGATCGTTGACCACGGGCGGAACCCCTCGAACGTGGTCGAGCGTCGCGGACACGGCATACGGGCTCGCCACGGCCTGCACGACCTCCTCCAGCAGGGGACCGATGTCTTCCCACACCTGCGCATCAAGCATCCGCAGGGTCCCGTCGACGACCCCCGTCGACGGGATGACGTTCTGCGCACTACCCGAGTGGATGCTCCCCCACACCATCACCAGGCCGGCCCGCGGATCGACCCGCCTCGACAGCACCGCGGGGACGTCGGTGACGATCTTGGCGAGCGCGTAGGTCAGGTCCTGGGTCAGATGCGGCCGGGCGGTGTGCCCGCCGCGTCCGCTCAACGTGACGGTGACCCCATCGACGGCAGCGGTGATCGGGCCCTCTCGCAGCCCCACCCTGCCCACGTCCAGAGACGGGTCGCAGTGGATGGTGAAGATGCGGTCGACCCCGTCGAGGCCGCCCTGGGCAATGACACCGTGTGCTCCGCCGGGAACGACCTCCTCTGCGGGCTGGAAGATCAGACGCACTCCGATCCCTTGTGCCACAAGGGAGTCGACGTGATGCTGCAAGGCCAGGCCCGCACCCAGGACGGCCGCAACGTGGACATCATGACCGCACGCGTGGCAGACGCGGTCGTTCTGAGAGGCGAACGACAGGCCGGTTCGCTCAAGGATCGGCAACGCGTCGAGGTCCGCCCTCAGAGCCACGCGGTATGCCGGGTCGATCGGCCCGATGTCCGCCACCAGTCCGTTGCCCACGAGCATTCTCACGCGAATACCGGCTGCACCCAGGCGTGCCGCCACGACGCTTGTCGTCCGGACCTCGTCGCCCGCCAGCTCAGGGTGCGCGTGAAGGTCTCGACGGAAGGCGATGAGCTCGTCCTCCAAGGCTGCCACGGTCTCCAGTGTTGCCTCAGTCTCGTGCAGGACTGCCATGTCTGCTGTCCGGGTCAGAAGGTGTCGTTCGGGACGTAGGTGCCCCAGACGTCTCGCAACGCGTGGGCGACCTCGCCGCCGGTGGCGCGAGCGGCGAGGGCCTCCTTCATGGGCAGGAGGACGTTGTCCGGGCCTGTCGCCGCGGTGCGCACGGAGTCCAGCGCACGCGATACGGCGTCGTTGTCCCGTTCCCTGCGAAGCACAGCCAGGCGATCGCACTGGTCAGCCTCGATCATGGGGTCGGCGCGCAGCGGCTCATAGGACTCTTCCTCGTCCACGGTGAACTTGTTGAGGCCCACGATGGTGCGGGTACTCCCATCGATCTCCAGGGCGATGCGGTATGCCGACTGCTCGATCTCGGCCTTCTGGAAGCCCTGCTCGATCGCGGACACCGCGCCACCGCGGTTCTCGACCTGCTCCATGAGCTGCATCACCGCAACCTCAAGGTCATCGGTCATGGACTCCATGACGTAGGACCCGGCGAACGGGTCGACCGTCTTGCACACGTCGGTCTCGTAGGCGATGACCTGCTG
>JABBOX010000139.1 GCA_012927555.1 Phycicoccus sp. | reverse complement strand
CGGGTCGCGGCTGATGCCGTGAACATGCTCGCCCGGCAGCGTCCCGGCCGCGACACTCTTGGGCTCCGGGGCGGCGCTTTGGCTGCTGCACCCGGACAAGGCGAGCGCGGCGACGAGGCCGGCGCCGACTCCGGTCAGCAGCCTGCGCCTGGTCATCCTGGTCACAAGGAGCTCCTCATCTCAGCGATCTCCGCGGACTGGCCGTCGATGATCGCCTGTGCGAGCTGCTTCGCCTCGGGGTTGGTCCCCTTGTCCAGCTCGTCCTTGGCCATCGCCACAGCGCCCTCGTGGTGGGTGATCATCATCTGCAACCACATCCGGTCGAACCCCGGGCCTTTGGCTGCGCCCAGGTCGGTCATCTGCTGTTCGGACATCATCCCGCCCGTCTCGTCGCCCATGCCGGACATGCCTGACATGTCAGACCCGCCAGCGGTGCCGGGCACCGGTTCACCCCAGCCGGTGAGCCAGCCGGACATACGCGCGATCTCGGGGCCCTGCGCCCCCTTGATCTTGGACGCGAGGGCCTTGACCTTGGGGTCGGTGGCATTGGTGAGAGCAAGATCGGCCATCTCAACTGCCTGCGCGTGGTGGGGAATCATCATGGTGGCGAACAGGGTGTCGGCCTCGTTCTTGTCCCCGACGGCGGCGGCGCCCGCGGAGGCTGCGGCGCCGGACGTGTCGCGTACGGCAGCGGAGTCCGCCCCGCACGAGGTCAGGGCCAAGGCGGCTGCCAGTGCGGCCACGGGCAGGGCGAACTTGCGAAAGGTGTGGGCGTGCGTCATTCGGAGTGGTCCCTAACGTCGTCTGTGAGTTCTGGGCTGTGGTCGGCGCAACCGTGCGTTACGCCGGTATGACGAACCTAAGGTCGGCATGTGTCGTTGGCCCCAAGGTTTCGATGAAGGTTCCCTGAAGGTGCGCTTGGAGGGCTGGCCTCAGGCCAGGTAATCAGCCGGCCGTCGTCGAGCTTGGTGTCGTCAACGGGGAGAACCGGCGCAGGCGCAGGCTGTTGCTCACCACAAAGACCGAGCTGAACGTCATCGCCGCGGCCGCGATCAGTGGGTTGAGCAGGCCGAGGGCGGCCAGCGGGATGGCGGCCACGTTGTAGGCGAAGGCCCAGAAGAGGTTGCCCTTGATGGTCTTCAGCGTGGAACGAGACAGTCGTATGGCGTCCGCTGCGGCCCGCAGGTCCCCGCGGACCAGCGTCAGGTCGGAGGCCTCGATGGCCACGTCACTACCGGTGCCCATGGCCAGGCCGAGGTCGGACTGGGCAAGTGCTGCGGCGTCGTTGACCCCGTCACCGACCATCGCCACGACATTCCCCTTGTCCTGCAACGCTTTCACTGCGGAGACCTTGTCCGCGGGCAGGACCTCGGCGATGACGTCCTGGGGCTCGATGCCGACCAGCGCGGCGACCGCGTGGGCGGCTCGGGCGTTGTCGCCGGTGAGCAACATCGGTCGGAGCCCAAGTGCGCGGAACTGCGCAATGGCCTCCGCAGAGGTGTCCTTGATGGTGTCGGCCACCACGACGATGCCGCGGGCCGAACCGTCCCAAGCCACCCAGACCGGGGTCTGGCCGTCAGCTTCCGCCGCGTCGGCGGACGCAATCAGGTCGGCCGGGGCATCGATGGACCAATCCTGCGCGAGCCAGGAGCGACGACCCACCAGGACAGCGTGCCCTTCGACAACGCCCGAGACACCTCGCCCTTCGTGATTGCTGAAGCCCTCGACTGCGGGAAGCGTGGCGTCAACGGCCGACCCGGCCGGCACCGCTGACATGGCCGCCTTGGCGGCCACCGCGATGGCCTTGGCGATGGGGTGCTCGGAAGCGTCCTCGAGGGCGCCGGCAAGAGTCTGAATCTCGGCGACGGTCTCGTCGGCGGTGGCGTGCACGGCTGCCACGCTCATCCGCCCGGTGGTGATGGTGCCGGTCTTGTCGAGCAGGATCGTGTCGACCCGGCGGGTGGACTCCAGAATCTGGGGGCCCTTGATGAGGATGCCCAGCTGGGCGCCACGGCCGGTACCGACCAAGAGGGCGGTCGGCGTGGCAAGGCCCAGGGCACAGGGGCAGGCGATGATCAGGACCGCCACGGCTGCGGTGAACGCCGCGGTCGCGGAGTGTCCGGTCAGCAGCCAGACTGCGAGCGTGGTCAGGGAGAAGAGGATGACGACCGGGACGAAGATGCCGGACACCCGGTCGGCCAGGCGTTGGACCTGCGCCTTACCGTTCTGGGCGTCCTCGACCAGTCGTGCCATCTGGGCCAGCTGGGTGTCCGCGCCTACCCGCGTCGCACGGACCAGCAGCCGCCCGCCGGCGTTGACGGTCGCGCCGACCACGGCGTCGCCGGGGCCGACCTCGACTGGCACCGACTCTCCGGTGAGCATCGAGGCGTCGACCGCGGAGCTGCCGTCGGTGACGACGCCGTCGGTGGCGATCTTCTCGCCGGGACGAACGCTGAAGACGTCCCCGACGACGAGCTGGTCGACCGGGATCCGGACCTCGACCCCGTCGCGCAGGACTGCGACGTCCTTGGCGCCCATGTTCAAGAGGGCGCGCAGCGCAGCACCAGAGCGCTTCTTCGCCGTTGCCTCGAAGAACCGTCCGGACAAGATGAGCACGGTGACCACGGAGGCAACTTCGAGGTAGATGTTGTTTGTTCCGCCCTCACGTGAAGGCATCAGGGTGAAAGCCATCCGGGTACCAGGCATCCCGGCGCCGCCCAGGAACAGCGCCCAAAGCGACCACAGCCACGCGGCGCTGACACCCACCGAGATCAGGGTGTCCATCGTCGCCGCACCGTGGCGGGCGTTGGTGAAAGCAGCCCGGTGGAAGGGCAACGCGCCCCACACCACGACGGGGGAGGCCAGGGTCAGGGACAGCCACTGCCAGTTGTCGAACTGCAACATCGGAATCATCGACATCAGCAGAACCGGCAGGCTCAGCACCGCCGAGATCAGCAAGCGCTGCCGAAGCGCGGAGACCACGTCGTCATGCTCGTCATGCTCGCCGTGCCCGGCGTCACCCTCCGTCGCCGTGATGGTGCTGCTGACCTTCGGGGCCGGCAGGGCTGCGGTGTAACCCGTAGCCTCGACCGTGGCGACAAAGTCCTCGGGACTGAGCGACCCGACATACGTCACCTTGGCTTTTTCAGTGGCGTAGTTGACGGTTGCGGTGACGCCCTCGAGCTTGTTGAGCTTCTTCTCGATCCGGGCGGCGCAGGAGGCGCAGGTCATGCCGCCGATGACGAGCTCGACGCTGCGAGTCTCGTCGAGCTGGTCGGGGGTGATGGTCATGAGGTTCCTCTCCTCCTGCGCGAGGTCAGGCGCAGTTTTCAGTGACTGTTGTCAGGCGACGAAATCAGTTGGTGAGACTCCGTCAGTGGTGATATTCCGTCAGCTGGTGACGAGCTGGTATTCGCCGGCCTCGTCCAGGGCCGCGAGGACCTCGGCGTCGGTCAGCGCCTTGTCGGCGGTGACGTTCACGGTCGAGGTGCCCTTGACGACCAGTTCGATCTGCACATCGGTGACGCCCGGCAGTGCCTTCAGCTCGCTGGTGATGGCGCCGACGCAGTGCCCGCAGGTCAGTCCGGTGACGGGGAAGGTCTGGGTGCTCATGTGGTTCTCCTTGGGTGTGGTGTTGCTGGGGTGGATCTGTGTCTGTCCGGTCCGGGGCTGCGGATGGTTCAGGAGCGCACCAGACGCGCGATCGCGGCCGACGCTTCCTTCAGCTTGTCGGACGCCTCGTCACCACCTGCCTGGATGGCGTGGGTGACGCAGTGGTTCAGGTGCTCGTCGAGCAGGGCCAACGCCACGGCCTCCAAAGCCTTGGTGGCGGCGGAGATCTGGGTCAGCACGTCGATGCAGTACGTGTCCTGCTCGACCATGCGGTGCACGCCCCGAACCTGCCCCTCGATCCGACGAAGTCGCCTCAGGTGGGCATCCTTGGTGGCGTGGTAGCCCGGCGCATCGGTGTGCATCGTCGCCCTCCTTCACGGGTACCCGGTGGGGGTATCCCTCACCATCGCAACTATACCCCCGATGGGTATATTCCACTGCATCCGGGTGGACAGGCCGCGCGGGTCCGACAATGCCTACGGGTGCGCGGAGGGCTCGTGAGCGGCGTGGCTACCGGCCTCGAACTGGATGGTGGAGTGCCCGACGTCGAAGTGTCCGGCCAGGCACTGCTGGAGCTCGTCCAGCAGGCTCGGCAGGTGTCCGTCGTGGAAGCACGAGTCGTCCACCACAACATGGGCGGTCAGCACCGGCAGCCCCGTGGCCACCTGGGTCGCGTGCAGATCGTGGACCGCCCGCACGTGAGCGACGGTGAGCAGATGCTCGCGAACCTCGCTCAGCCTCAGGCCCTTGGGAGTCGACTCCAGCAGGACGTCGACGCTCTCGCGCAACAGCTTCAGGGTGCGCGGGATGATCAGCGCTCCGATCACCAGCGACGCCAGCGCGTCGGCCCGCGACCATCCGCTGACGGCGATGACGGCGGCTGCGACGAGGACAGCCACGGACCCGAGGGCGTCGTTGACGACCTCCAGGAAGGCGGCCCGCATGTTGAGGTTCTCCGACCGCGATCCAGCCAAGACGGCGATACCGATCATGTTGCCCGCCAGTCCGACGCCGCCGAAGATCAGCATCGCTGTCGATGCCACCTCGGGGGGGTCGAAGAGTCTGCGAACGCCTTCCACCAGAACGAAGCCACCCACCGCCAGGAGCACCGCGGCCTGTCCGGCGGCGGCGAGCACCTCGGCCCGGCGGAAGCCCCACGTGCGAGCCAGGGTCACCGGTCTTTGAGCCAGCACCGAGGCGACCCAGGCCAGGCTGAGACCGGCCACATCGGTGAGCATGTGGCCGGCATCGGCCACCAGCGCCAGGCTGCCTGAGACGACGGCGCCGATGACCTCAACGATCAGGATGGTGGCGGTGATGGCCAGCACGATCATGAGCCGGTTTCGGTGGTCCGCCAGCTGACCGGCCCCGTGGTGGTCGTGCCCGCTCACGGCAGAGCGCCGGGCGCCCGGGTCATGGGGTGCCCTCCACGTCCGCCCAGCGAGCGATGGTGGCCGCGGCTCGGTGGACCGCGCCGACGGGAACGGTCGGGACGATCTCCTCGAGGAACGCGTACCGACGTTTCAGTGAGCAGCCGTAGCTCGAGTGGTCGTTGGAGTCACGGATCTCGTGCCACCAGTCCGCGATATCCCCCCAGCCCGGCGCCGCGAGAGAGCCGCCGAACTGTTGAACCGCCAGCGAGGAGCACAGGGCAGCGAAGGCGAGTCGGTTCTCGAGAGGCCATCCGGCCAGGGTGCCGACGACCAGACCAGCACCGAACACGTCGCCGGCGCCGGTGGGGTCCAGTGCCGCCACGCGCAGGGCTGGGACCTGGGCTTCCTCGCCGGTGGTCGCGTCGATCGCCAGCGCGCCTTCCGCTCCGTTTGTCACCACGGCCAGCGGGACGCGGTCGGCAAGGGCATACAGCGCGTCCTGCGCGGTCGCGGTGCGCGTGTAGGCCATCGCCTCCGTGGCGTTGGGCATGAAGGCGTGGCAGCTGGCGAGCTGGTCCAGGATGCTTGTCGACCACTCACCACTGGGATCCCAGCCCACGTCCGCGAAGACGAGCGCGCCATCCTTGCGGGCCAGGTCGGGCCAGGACGGTCGGTCGGGGACTCCCATGGTGGCGACATGGCTCAGGTCAACGATGACGGCGCGACAGCGTGGCGGCGGCCCGACCATGTCGGGAGGGGGCACCGGCGACGGGTGTGCGTGCGTCACCATGCTGCGGTCGCGATCGACCGCCATCGAAACCGTTACTGGTGAATGCCATTGGTCGAACCGCCGCGAACGGCCCAGGTCGACGTGCTCCTGCTCAGAGAGCGTCCTCCAGCAGAAGTCGGCGTAGTCGTCGTCACCGAATGCCGCGGCGAGAGACGTCCGCAGGCCCAGTCTGCTGGAGGCGATGGCCAGGTTGGCGATTCCTCCCGGGCTCGAACCCATGCCCTCGGCCATAACCTCGGTGCCGCTGGTGGGCATGGCCGCCATGCCGGTGAAGATGATGTCCAGGAAGACGGTCCCGCACAGGAACAGGTCGAACTCAGGTCCGTCCGCAGTGCGCAGGCTGGCCAACGGGTCGTACATCGTGTCCGGCACAGATGTGACGCTACCTTGGGGCCCATGCGAAAGCAGCGCAGACAACCCTGCAGAGATGCAGCGATCGTGTCCCGGAGGCGTTGACGGCATGAAGCTCGCGATCCTGGGTGGCGGTGGCTTCCGCGTCCCCCTCGTCTACGGGGCGCTGCTGCGTGACCTCAGCAGCCGGCGGGTTGATGCCGTGTCCCTGTATGACGTGTCGCCGGATCGCCTGGAGGCGATCGGCCAGGTGACCCGTCAGATGGCACAAGAGGAGCTGACAAAGGGCCACGAGAGTGCTCCTGCCGTTGAGACCACGACTTACCTCGACCGGGCTCTGGACGGAGCGGACTTCGTCTTCTCGGCCATCCGGGTGGGCGGCCTCGAGGGACGGATCGCGGATGAACGCGTCGCCCTCGACCTGGGCCTGCTCGGGCAGGAGACCACCGGACCTGGCGGTCTCGCGTATGGGATGCGGACCGTCCCGGTCGCCATACACGTCGCGGAGCGGATCGCGCAGATCTGTCCTCAGGCATGGGTCATCAACTTCACCAACCCCGCCGGGATGATCACCGAGGCGATGCAGCAGGTGCTGGGCGATCGGGTTGTGGGCATCTGTGACACACCGATCGGCCTGGGCCGCAGGGCCGCCCGAGCGCTGCGTCTTGACGTCGATCGCACTGACTTCGACTACGTCGGCCTCAACCACCTGGGGTGGCTGCGCGCTCTTTCCCACGACGGACGCGACGTGCTGCCGGACCTGATCGACAACGCGACGCTCTTGAACACGATCGAGGAGGGCCGCCTCTTCGGCCCCGAGTGGATCCAGGCTCTGGGTTGCGTGCCCAACGAGTACCTCTACTACTACTACTTCACCCGAGACGCTGTGGCCTCGATCCGGGGTGGCGCACAGACGCGCGGCGAGTTCCTGCTCGACCAGCAACGCGCTTTCTACGACGCGGTGCAGGCTCGCCCGGACGCGGCCCTGCACGAATGGCGCCGGGCGCGCGAGGAGCGCGATGCGACATACATGAAGGAGAGCCGGGCAGAGCAGGAGACCCGTGACGCCGCGGACATCGAGGGCGGAGGCTACGAAGAGGTCGCCCTGGCCATCATGGGCGCCATCGCGCGCAACGAACGCTGCACCATGATCCTCAATGTTCGCAATGGTTCTGCCGTCCCAGGACTGCCTTCGGAAGCTGTGGTCGAAGTGCCGTGCGTCGTGGACGCCGACGGCCCCCGCCCCCTCGCGACCCTCCAGCTCGCCAGCCACCAGCTCGGACTCGTGCAACAGGTCAAGGCCGTCGAGCAGCTGACGATCGAAGCAGCTCGCAGTCGGTCAGCTTCGTTGGCGCTCAAGGCTTTTGCGCTCCATCCGCTGGTCGACTCGGTCTCAACGGCCAGGGTTCTCCTGCAGGGATACCGGGACCGTCATCCCGACCTGGGACTGCTCCTGCCCTGAAACCGGATCCGCGTCGGTTCCGTCAGCGGGGCGTTCTCGGGCCGGGGATGAAGCTTGGACCGTGTCCGGGAACCACAAGGTCTGCTAGCTCCAGGACTCGCTCGCGCTGGATGCGCAGGACGTCGAGGTCGGGCGCATACGGGTCTTCCAGCGGGCCCTGGTCCGTCCACCACAGGTGGGTGAGCACGACCACCTGGTCCGGCGTGCCGACCAAGACGCTGAGATCCTGCGCGGTGTGACCGGGGGTGGCTAGCTGTACTGACCACGGACGTTGGTGACAGGTTCGGGTTGGACATGACGAAGACCTCCGAGTGGAGTGGAGCTGTCTAACGGCACCCATTCCGACCTCGGAGGTCTTCATGTCCCACGGTAATGCCTCACTGACCCCAACCGGGCGTCTGCGCCTGGCTTCCTGCGTCGTGGATGACGGTTGGCCGCTGCGGCGGGCCGCTGAACGTTTCGGGGTGTGGCTCACCCCGGCCCAGCGCGGGGCCGGACGGTACCGCGAGGCGGGCCGTGCGGGGATGGGGGATCGTTCCAGCCGCCCGAACCGGTGCCCGGCCCAGCTGCCGAGGCGGATCGAGCATCGGATCATGGGCTTGCGGGTTGCTCGGCGGTGGGGGCCAGCACGGATCGGCTACCGGTTGCGGCTCAATCCCGCCACCGTGGGAAAGGTCCTGATCCGCTACGAGGCCCCACGGCTGGCCTGGACCGATCCGGCCACCGGGTGCCGGCTGCGGGCCAAACCCAAACCTCTCCGGTATGAGCACAAGGCCCCGGGGGACCTGGTACATGTGGACATCAAGAAGCTGGGCCGGATCCCCGACGGTGGTGGTCACCGCTTCCTGGGCCGTGCGGCCGGTGTCCGGGTCAAGAAGGGTGCCAAGCCGGGGACCGCGTACATCCACCACGCCATGGATGACCACTCCCGGCTGGTGTACTCCGAGATCCTGGCTGACGAGCGCAAGGAGACCGCGTCAGCGTTCTGGACCCGCGCCAACACCTACTTCAACGACTGCGGCATCATCGTCCTGCGGGTGTTGACAGACAACGGATCGGCATACAGGTCAAAGCTTTTCGCCGAAACCCTCGGCCAGATCACACACAAACGAACCCGCCCATACCGGCCACAAACCAACGGCAAGGTCGAACGGTTCAACCGGACCCTGGGCGAGGAATGGGCCTACGCCCGCCTCTACCTCAGCGAAGCCGAGCGCGTGGCCGCGTATCCCGCGTTCATCCACACCTACAATCATCACCGCGGCCACACCGCACTCGGAGGCAAATCACCAGCCGACCGCGTACCTAACCTTTGTGGTCAGTACACCTAGCAGCCGCACGGAGGGGGTGAGGTGTACTCCGTCCGCCGCCCGGGCGTCCCAGCTGTCGCGGTGGTAGACGGCTTGGAAGTCGTGCACCGGAATCTCGCCGAACAGGGCGATATTGACCGTGTGGTCTGGGTGGTGATGGCTCAACACGACGTCGGTGACGTCGCCTGGAGACACGCCGAGCTGCTCGAGCGGGTCCAGGATCGCCGCCCTCGCCGGGACCATCCCCGGGTCGACCACGATCACGCGGTCGCCGTCTCGGATCAGGCTCACCGTGCCGGCGACGCGGTCGGCGGCGTAGCCAGTGAACAGCACGTCAAGACGGGCCGTGCGAGCTAGACCGGACAGGTCGTCAGTTGCCACGACCTCACCATAACCATCCGTATCCACGCGACCATTCACCGTTCCGCTATCGGGGCGGTGGATGGTCGACAGCAACTCTCGTCAGAAGTTGGTCGCCATGTTTGTGAAGCGGGAGTAGTGCCCCTGGAACGCGACCGTGATCGTGTCGGTGGGACCGTTGCGATGCTTGGCAACGATGAGGTCGGCCTCGCCCTCGCGAGGTGACTCACGCTCATACATCGACTCGCGATGAAGCAGGATCACCATGTCGGCATCTTGCTCGATGCTGTTATGGACGGCAACGCCGTTCGCGATGAAGTTGTGAGTACCCAGAACCGTTGCGTCATAGACCTCTTCGACGCCATCCGGCTCGATCGAGACAACCGCGTCCCAGAGCACGTCATTGACAGCCATGAGCTCGAGGTCTGCGTCGTCCAGGACGGCGGCCACACGGCCAAGCCGTTCACGAGACGGAGCGTGTTTCCACATGGTCGAACCGCAGTAGGCCGTGCCCATCGCGGCCTGGAAACCGCGATGGGTCATGCCCTTTTCGATCATGACTTCCTTGACGCGATCCCAGACCTGCAGCGGCACTGTGTCGACGTTGGTGTTGGCCGTCTTGTCGCGGATGATCTCCAGGAGTCGCCCGGCGGGCACCGACCGATCACCATGGACTCCGATCTCCTGCAGGAAGCGACGCTGGTCATCGACCCCGGAGACATCGATGGTGTATCCGTCGCGATACCCGGATTTCTTGGTGATGTGGGTTCTCGTGGAGATGCCGAAACGCAGAAGGAGCCGCGAAAGGTCATCAACCAGACGCCGAGATGTGGATGCGTAGTAGATCCGGCCACCCTGGCCATTCTTGTGGACGGTGACCGACCCGTCGGTCGCCCAGATGTGTCTGATGAACAAGGCAATCTGCCTCTTGGACACGTGGAAGATCGGCTCTGGGACGAACTTCTCGTGGCTACGGAGACCGAAGAGTGCCAACTCGTCCAACCATTCGGCGATCGGATTGCGCTTGCCATGGCCAAGAGAGAAAGGTGCGTGAAGCCGCAACGTCGTACAGCGCGCAGCCGGGTAGTCGTCACGTACGGCCGCCACGCCGAAGACCATGGCCGCCTTGGTGACCGCGCCCAGATTCTGCTCATCGATGCTGGCGTACCGAATCGGCTGCCGCTTGACGAACGAACCGTCGCCGAGCATATGGGCGAGCAGCACGACCTTGTCGTCCTCCCAGGTCTTCAGGTCGTGTGGCGCCGGAACGTGGCGAGGCACGGCCACGCGCGAACCGGTGCGCAAGTCGCCCAGCTGGGTCCAGCCCTCGTAGGCCAGGAACGGGTGGTTCTCGGTGGCTCGGAGCGTCTTGCCTGACGCCAGGGTCAGGCGGAACACCGGCTTGACGCCCGTCGGGAACACATGGGTCAGATGCCTTTGCACGTAGCGCAAGGACTCATCGAGCGTCCAGACCGGAACGTCGGTGGCGCCCTCGGCATACAGCTCACCCATCGAGGTCTCAGCGCCGGTGTCTGCACGCAGGATCCGTGCGTCGGCGGTGAGGCAACCGGATTCGCGAAGGTCGCTCATCTGCGGCCTCTTGTCGGTGCGCTGCTCGCTGCCACGGTTCAGCTGCGAGATCGCGATAACGGGGACCTCGAGCTCCTTGGCCAAGAGCTTGAGCGCACGGGAGAACTCGGAGACCTCCTGCTGACGACTCTCGACCCGCTTGCCCGAGCTCATCAGTTGCAGGTAGTCGATGATCACCAGGCGAAGGTTGTGCTGCTGCTTGAGGCGACGGCACTTGGCCCGGATCTCCATGAGCGACATGTTCGGCGAATCATCAATGAACAGTGGGGCATCGGAGACCTCGGCCATGGTCCGCGCCAACCTGGTCCAGTCCTCGTCGCGCATCGTGCCCTTGCGCATGTTCTGCAGCTGGATCGACGCCTCGGCTGACAGCAGTCGCATCGTGATCTCGGTGCGGCTCATCTCGAGGCTGAAGAGGACGGTGGCCATCTTGTGCTTGATCGCCGCCGACCGTGCGATGTCCAGACCCCACGTCGAGTTGTGCGTGGGAATCATGGACTCACCTGCAAGGTAAAGGTGGGTCTCGTTATCGACCTCAATGCAACGCACCGGGACAGAGCCGACCGGACGAACATCGACCAGCTTCCATTGCGCGGCCCCGATCTCCGAGGTCTTGGTGGAGGGGCTGCGGTCGATGGAGACGCCCCGCCCATCAGCGAGAAGAACGAGTATCTGAGCGGTTGTCCGGACAGTCTGGTTCCAGTCAACGGTGACCAGCCACTGGTGCTCTGCATCGGCGACGATCACCGCTCCGTCGGAGAACTCGACCTCGAAGCACGGGCGGCCCGTCATCACCTCAGTTGCGCGGGTCACCATGGTCGGGCGTCCGTCGTCGCCGAGCACAAGCTCGCCAACCGCAACCTCACCCATCGTGGTCCAGCCCGAGGGCGTGGGCAGCGGCGTGTCCAGTGCCAGTGCCTTGCCAACAGCCGGCCTCGCCGCCACGACGATCATCTGCCCGGGGTGCAGGCCGTTGGTCAGGTTGTCGAAGTCGGTGAACCCGGTGGGGACTCCGGTCATCTCGCCGGACTTGCCCGAGGCCGCCTCGATCTCGTCGACCGTCGCCTCAAGAACATCGCCGAGGACCGCGTAGTCATCGCCGCCACGCTTGTCCGCCACGGCATAGATCTCGGCCTGAGCGGCGTTGACGATGTCGACGACGTCTCCGCCGTTCTGGCTGTAACCCATCTGGACGATCTTTGTGCCGGCATCGACCAGCCGCCGCAGGACCGCTCGCTCGGCCACGATCGTCGCGTAGTACCCGGCGTTGGCCGCAGTCGGCACGGATGAGATCAGCTGGTGCAGATAGGCCTGGCCGCCCACACGCACCAGGTCGCCACGCTTGGTCAGCTCATCCGAGACGGTGATGGCGTCGGCGGGCTCGCCACGGCTGAAGAGGTCCAGGATCGCGTCATAGATCTGCTCGTGCGCTGGACGGTAGAAGTCGACGCCCTTGAGCACCTCGACGCAGTCTGCGATCGCATCCTTGGACAGAAGCATGCCGCCGATGACGCTCTGCTCCGCGTGGATGTCCTGGGGCGGGAGCATGCCTTCGCCGGAATCGTAGGAGCTCGGCCCGCGCCCGGAATACGACTCGACGTTCAGCTTCGTGATCGACACACGCACCCCTTCGAAACCGACCCTGCAACCGGACTGCTGACAGCACACCACTCGGGACTGACAAGACCCGACGAACGGCCACCAGCGGCCATCGCCCGCGCAGTAGTTCGGTGTCAATGGGTCACGGTATGACCGCTGACCCTTCGACTCAACCAAGGCTTGTGCACATCCTGGGGACAACCTGTGCACCACGCCGCCCCAGCGTGTGCACACCCTGGGGAGAACTCTGCGAGTTTCGCGATCGAAGCCACGTCACACGCCGCTGACCTGCACAAACATGATGCACACCCATGTGGACAAAAGATTCTTTGGGCGTGTGGTACCAACCGCCCCAAGAACGATGCGGTGAGCTCCAGAGCGGCCCTAACCTGAGTCGATGGGGAGCGCTCGAGGTGACCTGGTCGATGCCGTATGCCGTGAGCTCGAGGCTGCCGGCGATCCCGACCGGGCGAAGGGCCAGCAGGCCTACATGAAGTCCGCCATGCCCTTTCGTGGCATCACGTCACCTCACCTCAAGGCCACGCTGCGCCCCCTCCTGACCGACCCGGCATACCTCCTGGGCGAGCGCGACGAGTGGGAGGCGACGATCCGTGGGCTCTGGGATGGCGCACAGTTCCGTGAGGAACGCTATGCCGCCCTGGCCATCTCCGGACACCGTCTGTATCGCGGGTGGGCCCAGGACCGCTCAGCCATGCCCTTGTACCTCTATCTGATCGAGACGGGCGCGTGGTGGGACTTCGTCGACGAGATCGCCGCACGCCGGGTCGGCCCGGTCCTGCGCGCACACCCCGAGACCGAGGCCGCACGGATGCGCTCGTGGGCGACCGCGGACAGCATGTGGGTACGTCGGGCCGCCATCCTCAGCCAGCTCTCGAGCAAGGATGAGACCGACCGTCAGCTCCTCCTCGACTGCATCACGCCCAACCTGGCCGACCGGGAGTTCTTCGTCCGCAAAGCCATCGGCTGGTCGCTGCGCCAGTACGCCCACTCAGGCACCAGCGCGGCCGACTGGGTTCGCCGCAGCGTGGGCCAGCTCGACACCCGGCTCTCACCGCTGTCGAGGAGGGAAGCCCTCAAGAACCTGGGTTGACGGCCGGCCCAAGAAGCGACACACGAGTTCGGGGCATGCCTGCGCGCCGCCTACCCTGCGAGGGTGACCCGCAATCGGAACCTGTCGGACGAACCCGGCAACCTGCCACCCGGTTCTGGCGACCAGCGGCGCGAGATCGTGCGCCTGGCTGTTCCGGCGTTTCTGGCCCTCGTGGCCGAGCCCCTGTTCCTGCTGGCCGACTCGGCGATCATCGGGCACCTGGGCACCACCCAGCTGGCCGGGCTCGGTATCGCGAGCGCCGCACTCATCACGGCCGCCAACGTCTTCGTCTTCCTGGCCTACGGGACCACGTCGATCGTGGCCCGACAAGTGGGCGCCGGATCGGAGCGCGGCGCTGTCGGCGCGGGCGTCGACGGGATGTGGCTGGCCGTCGCGATCGGCATCGTGACCGGGGCTGGGGTCGCCATCTACGCGGCGCCGCTGTGCGCCCTGTTCGGCGCATCCCCGGCCGCCCTGGAACAAGCGGTGACCTATCTGAGGGTGTCCGCGATCGGTATACCGTCGATGCTGGTCGTCCTCGCCGTAACCGGAGTTCTGCGCGGACTGCAAGACACCAGAACGCCTTTGGCCGCTTCCGTGGTGGGCTTCAGCGCCAACATCGCGCTCAACCTGTTCTTCGTCTACGGCCTGCACATGGGCATCGCGGGTTCCGCGTGGGGCACCGTTCTCGCACAGTCCGGTATGGCGGCCGCCCTCGTCATCGTCGTCACCCGGCGGGCGAGGAGGCTCGGTGCGAGCCTGCGCCCACATCCGGGCCGAGTGCTGAAAGCCGCTCGTGACGGAGTGCCCCTGCTCGTCCGGACGCTGGCACTTAGGTTCGTCCTGCTCGTGACCACCTGGGTCGCCGCGGGCATGGGGGATGTGCCGTTGGCCGCCTATCAGGTGTCCGCCACCGTCTGGAGCTTCCTGGTCTTCGCCCTCGACGCGTTGGCGATTGCCGGACAGGCCATGACCGGCAAGGCTTTGGGTGCCGGCGACGTCATCGGTGCCCGTGCCGCCACCCGCACGATGCTGTGGTGGGGTGTCATCGGCGGCGGGGTGCTCGGAATCCTCCTGCTGGCAACACATTCGCTGCTGCCGGCTCTCTTCACTTCCGACCCGGCCGTGCAGTCCGCGCTCGGCGCCGCCCTGATCGTGGTCGCGCTCTCCCAGCCGATTTCCGGCTTCGTGTTCGTGCTGGACGGAGTGCTCATCGGAGCCGGCGACGGCCGGTGGCTCGCCTTCGCGCAGGTCGGGCTCCTCGTGCTCTATCTGCCGCTCATCCTTGCGGTCAGGTCTGTGACCGAGTCCTTGCTGGCCGGCCCGGATCTTGTTGCCGCGCAAGGACATGCGCTGTCCGTGCTCTGGTGGACGTTCGTCATCTTCATGTCGATGCGCGGCATTGCCCTCGGCTGGCGGGCTCGTGGGGACGCGTGGCTGATCACCGGCGCCACTCGTTGAGGCCCTTTGCTCAGTTGAGACCGCCTTTCTGCTCCGGAATCGGGCCAGGGAGCGGCCTGAACTGAGCAAAGGGGCGGAGGTGTTCGCGTTGGCTGGCCTTTTCCTGCTCGTATGCCGCCCGGGCCGCACGTGTGACCGCAAGGGTGGAGACCTCGGCGACGGGGACGTCCCACCACGACCCGCTCGACGGAGAGCCGGTTGCCAGATCGCACTCGACGTGGACCACGGTCGTCCGGGTCGACGCCAACGCCTGGCTCATGCACTGCCTGAACTCGCCCAGGGTGTCGGCATGGAGGACGTCCGCCCCGAGGCTGGCCGCATTGGCAGCCAGGTCGATCGGCAGGATGTCCCCGTCGAGGCGCCCGGTGTCGCTGCGGAAGCGGTAGCTGGTGCCGAACTGTGGCGTGCCAACGGTTTCGGACAGGGCACTGATGGACGCGAAACCATGGTTCTCCACCAGCACCACCACCAGCTTGATGCTCTCCTGCAGAGCGGTGACGAGCTCCTGGGACATCATCAGGTACGACCCGTCGCCCACCATGACAATGACCTCGCGGTCGGGAGCGGCCATCTTGACCCCGAGCCCACCGGCGATCTCGTAGCCCATGCACGAATAGCCGTACTCCACCTGATAACCCTTGACGTCACGTGTCCGCCACATCTTGTGCAGGTCGCCCGGCATCGAGCCTGCGGCACACACCACGACGTCACGCGGGCCGGACAGGTCGTTGACCGCGCCGATCACCTGGCTCTGGCGTGGGACCGCGTCCCGATCGCCACCAAGGTCGTACGCCGCCGCGACCGCACCGTCCCAGGCTCTGGCCAGGTCGGTTGCCCGCTGCGTGTATAACGGGTCTGCGCGCCACCCAGAGAGCTGGGTTGTCAATGCCTGCAACACCTCCCGGGCATCGGCGACCACGGACAGGCCCGAGAGCTTGTGTCCGTCAAGAGCTGCCACGTTGATGTTGACGAAGCGGACGGCCGGGTCAGCGAAGGCGCTCATCGATGCGGTGGTGAAATCGCTCCAGCGGGTGCCGATGCCGACCACCAGATCAGCTTCGGCCGCCAGTGCGTTGGCTGCGGTGCTGCCGGTCGCTCCGATGGCGCCCACGGACTGAGGGTGGTCCCACGCCAGCGACCCCTTGCCCGCCTGCGTCTCGGCGACGGGAATGCCGGTGGCCTCCGCGAACCGGCGCAAGGCCTCTGTGGCCTCGGAGTAGGCAACACCGCCCCCCGCCACGATCAGCGGACGCTTCGATGCCCTGATCGCGGTGACGGCCTCGATCAGAATGGCGGCCTCCGGCAAAGGTCGTGCGACGTGCCAGACCCTGGCGTCGAACAGCTCCACCGGCCAGTCCCACGCCTCAGCCTGGACATCCTGGGGCAGGGCGATGGTGACCGCGCCGGTGTTCGCCTGGTCGGTCAGCGCGCGCATCGCGCCGAACAGCACGGACGTGAGCTGCTCGGGACGCCATACCCGATCGAAGAAGACCGACACCGGGCGCAGCGTGTCGTTGACCGAGATGTCGTGGCCGCGCGAGGACTCCAGCTGTTGCAGGACCGTGCCGCTGGCTCGCGTCGCGAAGACGTCACCGGGCAGCAGCAGCACCGGGATCCGGTTGATCGTCGCGAGGGCTGCACCAGTGACCATGTTGGTCGCACCCGGGCCGATCGACGTCGTGCATGCCAGCGTCTGCAGTCGGTTCCGCATCCGTGAGAAGCCGACCGCGGTGTGCACCATGGCCTGCTCGTTGCGACTCTGGAAGTAGCGCAGAGCATCGTGACCGCCATCGGCCTTCCCGTCGCCCTCGAGCTCCGCCTGCATCAGCGCCTGACCGAGCCCCGCGATATTGCCATGACCAAAGATCCCGAAGCAGCCGGCGATCAGCCGCTGCTGGACGCCGTCGCGCTCGGAGTACTGGCACCCAAGGAACCTCACGACGGCCTGGGCGACCGTCAGCCGGATCGTATGGCTCACCCGCGCCCGCCGAAGGGCAGCCGGGGGTCAACCTTTTGTGAGGCCCACGACTTGCTCACCCAGGCGTGATCGGGGTCTTCACTGACCAGCCACTCGCGCCGCACGCCCGGACCCGCCATGACGTTGACGTAGTACATGTCATACCCGGGCGGTGCCATCGAGGGCCCGTGCCAGCCGTGCGGCACCAGAACGACGTCACCGCTGTGAACCTCAGCCATAACGTTGATCGGTCGATCCTGAGCGCCATAAACCCGTTGGTAGCCAAAGGGTTTGGCTGACTCCGGCGCATCACCGTCGGCGCGCATCTCGAAGTAGTAGATCTCTTCCAGCGCGCTCTCACGGTCTTCCAGGTGCTCGTCATGCTTGTGCGGCGGATAGGACGACCAGTTGCCCGCCGGCGTCAGCACCTCGCACGCGATGATCGAGTCAGCGTTGAGCACCGACGTGGTCCCAAAGTTGTTGATCTGACGTGAAGAGTGCCCGGCGCCGCGCAGCTCGATGATCGTCTCCTCGGCGGGGATGCGCCTGAAGGGCAACGACGTTGACGCCTTGGCATGCGGCAGGGCGATCCGGCCTCCCGAGGTGCTGGTGATGGTGAACCGCGAGGACACCGGAACATAGGCGTAGTCGGTGGGTCCGGCGAAGGGCCCCTCACGGCCTTCCAGGAAGACCAGCTGGCCAGCGCTCTCAACCCGGACCTGTCCGGAGAGTGGCAGAACCAGCCACTCAAACTCCCCACCGGTGATGCGACGCGACTCACCTGGGGCGAGGGTCACGACATAGAGGCCTGTGTGTTGCCAGCCCGCCTCACGCGGCCCGATCGCCACATCGAAACCTTCCCGGCCCGCCGAACCTGCCTTGCGAAACCACGTATTCATGACGCACCTCCGTGTATCAGCTCGGCGGCCACGTCGACAGTGGCCGTTGCTTCACTACCGGGCAGCTGCTGTTGGCTCATCAGCTGTTCGACCTCGTGAGTGGTGGGCATGGCGGTCGAGCACTCCAGCCGCGAGGCCACGATCGCCCCGGCGGCGCTGGCAAACGGCAAGACCCGTTCGAGCGGCCAGCCCGCCAACAGCCCATGACAGAGCGCGCCGCCAAAGGCGTCGCCAGCGCCGAGGCCGTTGACAACCTCGACCGGGAACGGCCCGACCTCGACTCGCTGGTCGCGGGTCCGCGCCAGCACCCCCCTGGGACCCAGCTTGACGACTGCGAGCTCGATCCCCCTGTCCAGCAACGCTTCTGCCGCCCGGTCAGGATCACTCTCGCCCACCGCCACCTCGCACTCCTCGCGATTGCCGACAGCAAGGGTCACCATAGACAGGGCTCGATCCACCTGTGCGTGGGCCTCGCCCGGGTCGTGCCAGAACATCGGCCGGTAGTCGAGATCGAGGATGGTGAGCGGCGCCCGGCCGCGGGCCTCCCACGCCGCGAAGTGCGCACCACGGCTCGGTTCGGCCGACAGCCCGGTCACCGTTGACCAGTAGACCGAGGCGGATCGCACAGCATCCATGTCGATCTCCGACGCGAGGATCTGCAGGTCAGGGGCCACGGGATACCGGTAGAAGTAGAGAGGGAAGCTGTCAGGCGGGAAGATCTCGCAGAACGTGATCGGCGTGGGCAGACCGTCGACCGGCGACACGTAACGGTCATCCACCCCAAGGTCCCGCAGAGCCTGGTGGACGAAGGTGCCAAAGGGATCCCGGCCGGTGCGCGTGATGACAGCTGTGCGCCGCCCGTGCCGCGCCGCAGCCACGGCAACATTCGTCGGGCTGCCACCCAAGAACTTGCCGAACGTCTCAACGTCCTGCAGATGTGTATTCGACTGCAGCGGATAGAGATCGACGCCGACCCGCCCGATCGTAAGCAGATCGAACGGGAGGGTGTCGTCGCTCATGCGGAGCTCCGGGCAATTGAGCGCAGGTGCTCGAGGCTGGCCCTCACGTCCGCGATGGGTCCAGGCTCGCCGGCACCGATCGGCCCGGGCAGGATGGTGTCCTGCTCGAGGACGTACCACCCGTCATACCCAGCGCGCTCCAGCGAGCCGACGATCGCGGCAATGTCCACGTCGCCCTGACCCAGCGGGCGATACATGCCCCGACGAACCGCCTCGGTGTACGGCACAGCACCAGACTGCACCCGTCTCGCCCACGACACATCCACATCCTTGAGATGCGTATGACGGATCCGTCCCGCATGCCCGGCAGCGAGGGCCACCGGATCGGCACCGCCGATGACCAGGTGCCCGGTGTCCAGACACAGCCCGATACCGCTGCCGGCGAGGACACGCTCGACATCGCCCGCCGTCTCGACCATCGTGCCGACATGGGGGTGCAACGTCGCGGTGACCCCGGACTGGTCGGCGAGCCGGTCGAGTACGTCGAGGTGGGTGAGCAGAGTCCGCCAGCCGGCGGCGTCAAGGACCGGCCTTGCGTCATACCCCTCGGCCCCGGTGGCAGCAGCGAGAACCAGAGTTCCTGCGCCGGCCGCCGTAAAGCCCTCGATGGCTCTTATGATCTCGGGGACCGGATCGTGGGTCGACTCGTGCAGCACGACCGGCACGAAGCCGCCAACAGGTCGTAACCCGTTGTCTGCCAGGGTTCTTGCCTTGTGCCGTGGATCATCGGGCAGGAAGCCGTCCGGTCCGAACTCGGTCGCGGCCAGTCCGACGTCCCTCATCTGCGACAGGACTGTCGCGGGGTCAAGCTGCCAGCCCCAGCCGGGCACCTCGCACACACCCCACGAGATGGGAGCCCCAGCAATGCGATCCATGAATGCCGTCATGTGCCCAGCTCATCCATGCGCACCGGACGGCCGTCCCGTCGCGACAGCGCGCATGCCTCGGCAATCAAGAAAGCCCGAAGTCCGTCCTGCACCGAGCACGGCGTCTCGATCCGACCCGCGACAAGCTCGGTGAACGCGACCATCTCGTCGACATAAGCCTGGCGGAACCGCTCCATGAAGCTGGCGTACGGCGTACCGCTCGGGAACGCGACGCCCGCCTCGACCGAGCGCAGGGGCAGCCGGTCGTCCATGCCGACGCAGACAGAGTCCTTACTGCCCAACGCCTCCAGCCGCACGTCGTAGCCGCGGGCGTTATAACGCGAGCCGGAGATGAGCGCGATGGTGCCGTCGTCCAGCGTGAGCACGGCGGCCGCGGAGTCGAAGTCGCCGGACTCGGCAAAGAACGCCTCCCCGCGGTTCTCTCCGACGGCGTAGACGCTGACGACCTCGTGCCCGGTGACGAAGCGCACCGCGTCGAAGTCATGGATGCTGCAGTCGCGGAAGAAGCCGCCCGAGGTCGGGATGTACGACGCGTGGGGAGGTGCGGCATCGCTGGTGTTGGCTCGAATCGTGTGGATCCAGCCCAGGCTGCCGCTGGTCACCGCCTCGCGTGCGGCCCGAAAACCTGCGTCGAAGCGACGCTGGAAGCCGATGTGGACCGGCACCTTCCCGTCGGCCACGCGTGCCGCGATCAGTCGTGTGCCCGACAGGTCGGAGGCGACAGGCTTCTCGCAGAACGTGATCAGCCCCGCGTCCTGGGCGCGCGCGATCAGCTCGGCGTGCGCGCTCGTGGGTGCACAGATGGCAATGCCATCCAGTCCGGACCCCAGGAGTGTCTCGACGTCGGCGACGGCTTCGAGACCCAGCTCCTTGGCCACAACCTGCGCCCGCGGGGTGTCGGCATCGGTGACAACGACCTGTTCAACGCCGTCCAGTGCCCTCAGGGTCGCGGCATGGAATGCCCCGATCCGGCCGACTCCAACCAACCCGATGCGCATGCTCCGACCTTAGAGGCCAATGGCCCCCGCTGTATGTGACGGAGACGGCTGGTCGGTCGAGCTCTAGCCTTTGCCGCGAGCCGTGCGGGCAGCTGCCTTCGCCGCGCGCTTGGCCTGGGCGGCGGCGGACTTCTCGGCACCCTTGGCCGCGCCAGCGGTAGCATCCGGCCCCTTGGGACACTCGTGCGCAGCCGTGGATACGGCCAGTCCGTGTGCCCTGCCCACGATCGTGGTGTCCTGGGCCACCTTGGAGACACAGGCCCCATGAACGCCCTGGGCGCCATCCGCGCCATCGGTGCCGGCAGCCTCGCCAGCAGCCTCTTTGGCAGCCTCCGCAGCCTCTTCGGCAGCGTCCTTGGCCTCTTCGGCGGCGTCGTCCGCGGCGTCGCTGTCCGGCGTCTCGACCTCAGTGACACCGGAGTCGCCGGCATGCAGCAACGACTGGGCTGTGGGGACCTGGTGGGTGTCATTCCCTGCCGAGGTCGCCGTGGTGGCGAGTGCCGTTCCGCCGGCGAGCAAGGTGAAGACCGCGGCGCCGGTGAGAACCAGCTTCGCCGATCGCCCGACGTTGCGCTCCGATGGCCTGTGACGAACGGTATCGAACATGGTCAACCTCCGGGGCTGGGACAACGTTGGTCATCCCAGTATCGCGGGCTTGCCCCCTTCCGTCACCCTTTCCGTCACCCTTTCCGTCACCCTTCCGTCGACCGAACACCTCGGAACGCCCGTATGTGGCACTCGGAGCGTCCGATTCGCGCCATCTGCGGTGTCCGGATCGTAGGTGTCCGGATCGCAAGGGTTCGGGTGGGTCGAGACGCCGGGCAGGACAAAGGGCGCGGATCCCATGAGGATCCGCGCCCTTTGGTGTCATGCGATGTGCAGCGTCAGCTGATGGAAACGACGTCCAGCTTGATCGTGGCCTGCACCTCGGGGTGCAGCCGCACGCGAGCCTCGAACGAGCCGACCGACTTGATCGCGCCGGTGAGCTCGATCTTGCGACGGTCGAGCTGGGGACCTCCTGACGCCTTGACGGCGTCGGCGACGTCACCCTGGGTCACGGCGCCGAAGAGGCGACCGGACTTGCCCGCCTTGGCGACAACCTTGACCGACTTGGCCTCGAGCTGACCCTTCAGACCCTTTGCCTCGTCCAAGGAGTTGATCTCGCGGACCTCGCGGCCCTTCTTGATCGCCGCAACCTGCTTCTCGACGCCCTTGGTCCAGCCGGTGGCCAGACCTCGACGCAGCAAGAAGTTGCGGGCGTAGCCGTCCTTGACGTCGACCACATCACCGGCCGTGCCGAGGCCAGTAACCTCGTGAGTCAAAATAACCTTCATGGTGCTTCTCCTTCTCGGTGCGCTAGCTCAGCAGTCAACTAGCGAAGCAGTTGACTAGCTCAGCGAGCCGAGCTGGAGTAGGGCAGCAGTGCCATCTCGCGGGCGTTCTTGACGGCCTTGGCGATGAGACGCTGTTCCTGGGCGGACACACCGGTCACCCGACGAGCGCGGATCTTGCCGCGGTCGGAGATGAACTTGCGCAACAGCGCTGTGTCCTTGTAGTCGATGTTCTCGACCTTCGCCGCTTTGAGCGGGTTGGCCTTCTTCTTGGGCTTGCGCACAACGGGCTTGGCCATCGTGGTGCTCTCCAATCTTGAGAGGAGCCCAGGGTTTTACCCCTGGGATGGCATAACTTCTGTCTGTCTTGTACGGAACCGAGTGAGGAACCGCGGTGTGAGCCGCAACCAAGCGGGGGCGGCTCCTAGAAGGGGGGCTCGTCGTATGACGGGCCGTTGCCCCAGCCGCCTTGCGGGCCGGCCGGCGCTGCGCCACCAGTGTTGGCGGGGGCAGACGAACCAGTGGCCCACGGGTCGTCGGCGGGAGCACCCCGGCCGCTACCGCTTTGGCCGGCAGAGTCATTCGTTGACCCACCGCCCTGAGCGCCACTGCTCTGACCGCCGCCACTGAAACCACCGCTTCCGGTGCCCCGCTGAGTGCGGTTGACCTTGGCTGTGGCGTACTTCAACGACGGTCCGACCTCGTCCACGTCCATCTCGACGACCGTGCGCTTCTCGCCTTCCTTGGTCTCGTACGAACGAGACTTCAGTCGGCCCGAAACCAGCACACGGGTGCCACGCTGCAGCGACTCGGCGACGTTCTCCGCCGCGTCACGCCACACCGAGCAACGCATGAACAGGGTCTCGCCGTCCTTCCAGTCGTTGCTCGTCCGGTCGAACTGACGCGGGGTGGAGGCAACGGTGAAGTTGGCAACGGCAGCACCGGACGGCGTGAACCGTAGCTCCGGGTCGCCGGTGAGATTGCCGATGATCGTGATGACGGTGTCGCCAGCCATATCGAGTCCCTTGATTCGGAGTTCAGGCGCCGGGGCGCAGGAGCTTGGTCCGCAGGATGGACTCGTTCAGGCCGAGCTGACGGTCCAGTTCCTTTGCCGTGGCCGACTCCGCGTTGAAGGTGACGACGGCGTAGATGCCCTCGTTCTTCTTCTTGATTTCGTAGGCCAGACGGCGTTTGCCCCACAGATCGACGTTGTCCAGGGTGCCGCCATCCTTGGTGATGACAGACAGGAACTTGTCGAGCGAGGGCTGAATGGTGCGTTCCTCGAGATCGGGGTCGAGGATGATCATGAGTTCGTACTGACGCATGCTGATAACCCACCTCCTTCGGTCTAGAACGGTCACGGAACATCCGTGACAGGAGGGTTGCAGCGTCCCACCTCGAAACACCGTGCCACGCGCCACCGACAGACGGTCGGCGCCGAACAGCGTGGGTCCCACGAGGCGAACTTCTTGAGAGTACCGGCAACTGCCTCACGCCCGAAATCGAAGGCTGCGCGTCAGGAACCGGTTTCAGGCGAAGTGAACGAGCAGCCGATCCGGCGCCCCCGCCATCGGGCCGGCCAGAGGGTCGACCTCGTCACCCTGTTCTTCTGCCTCGTCACCCTCATCTTCAAGCTGACGGTCCCGCTCTTCGACCTCACCTTCCGGATCGGCCTCGGCGGCCGGCCCGCGGGACCGGGCCACTCGCCATACCTGCGTGACCACGAACAGCATGGCTGCCAGACGAAGGACGAGCAGCAGGGCGTACGCACCACTCGGCAGACCACGATCAGGCTTGCTCAGCCCGGCGATGTAGAGCCACACGGCCACGAAGTAGGCCAACTCGAAGGCTGCCCAGACCAGATGGTCACGCCACTGCATCCCGATCAGCGCGATCAGCGGAACCAGCCACAGTCCGGCCTGGACGGGCACCGACTTGCCGGTGACGATGACGACCACCAGCATCACCAGTGAGACCTCCGCCACCGTGGGCCGCCGGTCCAGGCTCAGGGCGAAGAGCGCACCCACGGCCAGGGCGGCCACCCAACCCAGGATGGCCAGCGGTGTCACGGCGCCCTGAGGAAGGACTCGCCCCATCAGCGTCGGCACCATCCACACCGAGCCGTAGCTCGCCTCCGCCCGCCACCAGCTGCGATAGACCGAGAGCAAGGCATCCGCGTTCATCACGAGCCAGGGCAGGCTCACGGCGAACCAGGTAGCCAGTGCCGTTCCCGCCAGCTGCCTCCATGCCGCGACCCGGCCGGAGCGCACCGCAAGGAGGCCGATGGCGACGAGCAGCAGCAAGGGGTAGCTGCGCGCCGATATCGCCAGACCCAGGAGTACGCCGGCCATAAGGACTTTGCCGCGCCCCCAGGCCAACAACGCCGCGGAGGCGAGCATCACGCCGAGCAGGTCGACCGAGACGAGGCCGGCCAGAACCAGGACCGGGCTGAGCGCCACATGCGCGGCGCGCCACGGCGCAGCCGGGACCGACGCCGCCGTGATAGCCACGAGGACCATCACGATGACGGTGATCAGCACCGCCCACAACGCGAAATACCACTGCTGCTGAACCCTCGCAGAGCCGTCGGGCACCGCGAGCCCTACCAGCCACATCACGAGCCCGGAGATCAACGGTTGGTCCAGAGGCTTAGCGCCAGGCAGATATGGCATCGCGTGTCCGAGCCCGGCACTCTGGTAGACGATCGGCAGGTCCGAGTAGCACGCGTGCCAGAACTGGTCCGGGGTGTTCCACCCCTTGCCGAGACAGTGCGCCTTCTGGAGCACTCCCAAGGCGATCGTCAGGCTCGACAAGCCCATCAGGATCGCCGCGGCAGGCTGCCACGCGGACCGTGCCGCATGTCGGCTCAGTGCGGCATAGCGCCCGAACGGTCCCCCGATGACCTCGCTCGCTGCTGCGGCAACCGGGTCGGCGCGGGTCGGCGCGATCACGGCTTGGGGACCGTCGGAACCGGCACCGTCGCGGGTGTCGTTGGGGTCGGCGTTGGGGTCGGCGTCGGCGTTGGGGTCGGCGTCGGGGGAGCAGTTGTCGGGGCCATCGTTGTCGTCGTCGGGGTCGGCGTCGGTGTCGGCACTGCGCTGTCACCCAGGCCAGCGCGGGACGGGAAGTCGAGGACCTTCTGCCCCTTGAGGGCTCCCTCCATGAACGCGGTCCAGATATCTACCGGGGTGCGACCACTGGAGATCAGGTTGCCGTTCTTGACGGTGACCGGTTCATGGCCCCCGCCCTTGTAGATCCCGACCGCTGCTGAGAGCTGAGGGGTAAAGCCGTCGAACCAGACCGCCTCGGTATCTGTCGTCGTACCGGTCTTGCCGGCAGCCGGGCGACCCAACGCCCTGGCACCGGTGCCGGTGCCCTCGGTCACCACATGTGTCATGGCGTCCGTGACGTCGGCAGTCACCTTCTTGTCAAAGGCCGGGGTCAGCGCCTTCTTCACCTTGTAGTCGATGCTGCCGTCCGCGGAGGTCACCCTGCTGATGAGGTATGGCGTCGCCTTCTGCCCTTCGGCGGCGATGGTCGCGTAGGCGTTGGCCATGTCAATGACGTGCGGCGAGGCGGTGCCCAGGATGTTGCTCATGTTGTCGCCCAGCCCGGGGGTGCCCTTCGGCAAGCCGGCCAGGATCGCCGCATCCATCACGCCGGTGGCCTTGGTGCCGCCGTCGGCCAGCTTGATGTTCAGCTGCGCGAAGACGGTGTTGACCGAGTGGGCCGTCGCCTTGCGCAGGTCGATCTTGCCGAACTGTTCGCCGTTTCCCGGGCCGAAGTTCTTGACCCCACCCTTGGCAAGGAAACGGTCCTTGTTTGCGCTGTCCTCGAACTGGGGGAAGTACTGGGGGCTGCGCCCGTCGAACAGCGTCTTGGTGCTGATGTCCTTCTGGAGAGCGGCCAGAAGGCCGAACACCTTGAAGGTTGACCCCGCCTGGGGCTGGGCTTGGGTCGCGTCGTTGAACTGCCTCTTGCTGTAGTCCTTGCCGCCATACATCGCCACGATGGCTCCGTCACCCGGCTTGATCGCGGCCAGTCCGACGTGCAGGCCGGGGGCGTCCTTCTCCGACGGCATGTTGTCGGCCACCGCCTTGACCGCCGCCGCCTGGGCCGCTTTGTTGATGGTCGTCACGATCCGCAAACCGGCACGGTCGATGTCGGTGACCGTGAGGCCCAGTTTGTTCTCGAGCTCTCTTTGGACCTCATAGGTGATGTAGCCGACAGTCCCGACCTTGGTCGTCTTGGTCGGGGGATAAACCTTGGGGAAGACGGTCTTGGCCCGCTCCGCGGGACTCAGCCAGCCCTCGGTCACCATGCCGTCCAAGACGTACTCGACGCGTGCCGTGGCGGCGGCCTTCTGCTTGGGGCCCAGCGCCGGGTCGTAGAACGCCGGCCCACGGATGACAGAAGCGAGCAGCGCCCCCTGGGCGACGGTGAGCTTGGAGACGTCGACATGGAAGTAGGCCCTGGCCGCGGTCTGGATGCCGGAGGCGCCGCGCCCGTAGTAGATGGTGTTGAGGTAGTTCTCCAAGATGGTGTCCTTGGACTCCTGCTGGTCGATCTTGATGGAGATGATGAACTCTTTGAGCTTGCGACTGATCGTCCGGTCCTGGGTCAGGAAGTAGTTCTTGACGTACTGCTGGGTGATCGTGGACCCGCCCTGGGTCGGGCCGCCCGTGATGGCCACCCCGATGGCCCGGGCGATACCCGTGGGTGAGATGCCCCTGTTCTGGTAGAAGGTGCGATCCTCAGCAGCCAGCAGAGCACGGCGGACGGGCACCGGGATCTGTGACAGCGGCACCGACTCGCGGTTGACCACGCTGAACCGGTCCATCTCGGTCTTGCCGTCGGAGTAGTAGACGATCGACGCCTGCGCGTTGGCCAGCTCGTTCGGCTGGGGGACGTCGGTTTTGGCGTAGGCAACGGCGAAAGCCGCGACGCCAAGCAGGAAGAACCCGAGCAGCACCAGCAGGATCCGCTTCCAGGAGAAGAACCGGCGCCAGCTCCTGCGGGGTTGCTTGCGCTTCGCTCGGGCCATGCTGGCGCTTCGGCTGGCGCTTCGGCTGGCGCGGGTGGGCGGGGTGCTCACTGGTCTTCTTCCGTCGGCGAAAATCGAGCGCTGCACTGGGGCAGCGTTCTCCAGTATGACGATGCCCGATCCGGGCGCCGTACAGCCTGACGTTTTGACATTTCGCGCCTAAACCGGTTTATTACCTCCCAATGGGAACCAAACGCCCCACCATCACCGATGTCGCCCGAGTCGCGGGCGTCTCCAAAGGTGCGGTGTCCTTCGCATTGAACGGCAAGCCGGGGGTTGGCGCGCAGACGCGCGAAAGAATCCTCGCCGTCGCCCGTGACCTCGGCTGGACCCCCAGCCTGCGAGGCAGGGCCCTGTCGGTCTCCCGCGCCCTTGCCGTGGGACTGGTCATCGCCCGCACCCCTGAGACCCTCGGCGTCGATCCGTTCTTCGCCTCGCTCATCACCGGCATCGAGACCGTGCTGTCCGAGCGGGGATACGCCCTCATGCTCCACGTCGTCAGCGACGAGCAGAGTGAGCACGAGAGCTACCGCCGACTGGCTGCGACCGGCCGGGTGGACGGGGTGTTCCTCACCGACATGCAGGTCGACGACCTGCGGCCGCAGCTTCTCGACGACCTCGGTCTGCCCACCGTCGTGATCGGGCTGTCCCCAGGACAGGGGCCCTGGTCGTCCGTCTACATCGACGACCGACCCGGGATCACGGCAGCCGTCGAGCATCTTGTGACCCTCGGGCACCGAAACATCAGCCACGTCGCCGGACCGGCCGAGTTCGTCCACGGCCTCTCCCGCCGCGCGGCATGGGAGTCGGCCGTCACGGACGCAGGGCTGACGCCAGGCGCTTGCATCACCTCCGACTTCTCCGCCCAGGGCGGCGCTGACGCGACCAACCAGCTGCTCGACCTGGCCGAGCCGCCCACCGCGATCGTGTACGCCAACGACCTGATGGCCATCGCCGGCATGTCCACAGCGATCGGCCGTGGCGTGGACATCCCGGGCCAGCTCTCGATCATCGGCTTCGACGACAGCCCGCTCGCTGCCTACCTGCAGCCTGCTCTCACCACCGCGCGCACCGACGTCGTCGGCTGGGGGCGCGCTGCCGCTTACCGGCTGCTGGCTCTGGTCGACGGTGAAAAGGGCGGCGAGATCGACCTGCCCTCACCCGTGCTCGTTGTTCGAGCTTCCACCGCGCCGCCATGCCATCAGGGCACCGGCGCACCCCTCAAGGACCGTCGCGGACCCGCGCGGATCCACGACCGAAAGACCAAGCTCGGTGTGGCCCGACTGGACCACGCCCCCGTACCTACGACGAGTTGAGGAAAACATGACCCAACCACCGCTAGAGCGCGCCGTACGCCCATCCGAGCAGGTCACCAAGCCTTGGGGCCATGAGGAGATCTTCGCGCTCGTCGAGGGCTCATACGTGGGCAAGCTGCTCTTCGTGAGCGCCGGAGAGTCACTCTCCCTGCAGTACCACCACGCCAAGGACGAGACGATCGCCCTTGTCTCGGGTCAGGTCGAGATCGACCTGGGCGACTCCGCGGACACGTTGCGCGCCGTGAGCCTTTCCCCCGGGGACTCCGTCCACGTCGTACCGGGCATGCTGCACCGCCTTCGCGCGATCGAGGACTCCGTACTGGTGGAAGCCTCGACCGCGGCACCCGGCTGGCGCGAGGACGTCGTCCGGCTCGAGGACCGCTACGGCCGGCTCGGGACGACCGCGCCCTAAGCTCGGCACCCGTCCCATCCGGACACCGCTCCGGCACCGTTTTCGGCCTCTACAGGCAGCGAAACGGTGCCGGGGCGGTGTTCTGTCGTATGAGGCACGCCGTCCAGTCACGCCAACCGTGAATCAGATATATCGCTTCGATATATCTAGTGTATTGTGACCAGAGATAACGACGCATATGTCCGGCCACACCCCTCCGCGGGTGACACCGGGCGCCGGGGCCAGAAGCACAGGATTCAGGAGGTGGGACCAGCATGAGTCGACGTTCCGCCCTGCTGGAGCTGGCCGTCCTGGGCCTCCTGCATGACTCACCGATGCACGGCTACGAGCTGCGCAAGCGACTCAACGCCGTCCTTGGCGCGTTCCGGGCGTTGTCCTTCGGAACTTTGTATCCGTGCCTGCGTGACCTGGTCGCGCGCGGCTGGATCGCCGAGAGCGCAGCGGTCGATGACCAGCCCGGAGCGGCGACGGGCGTCGGCAGTCGCCGGGCACGAATCGTCTACAAGCTGACCGCCGAAGGCAAGGACCACCTCCAGGGGTTGTTGTCCCAGTCCGGGCCGTCAGCCTGGGAGGACGACACCTTCAACGTGCACTTCGCCTTCTTCGCCCGCACCGAGGCCGATGTGCGACTGCGCATCCTCGAGGGTCGCCGCAGTCGGCTCGAGGAGCGTCTCGATGCCTTCCGCACCGCAGCAGCCCAGCGACGCGAGCGGCTCGACCTCTACACGACCGAGCTGCAACGCCACGGCCTGGACTCCGTCGAGCGCGAGGTGCGCTGGCTGTCCGAGCTGATCGAGACCGAACGTTCGTCCACACCCGCCACCGGCACGACGACCGAACCCCCGTTGATCGAGCCACCCCCCACCTAGCCATCCGTCTTACCAAGGTGTTTTTGCACCACAACAACAAGGAGAAACCCATGGGATCAGTGCGCGTCGCCATCGTTGGCGTCGGCAACTGCGCCAGTTCGCTGGTGCAGGGAGTCGAGTACTACAAGGACGCCGACCCGAGCGCTACCGTGCCCGGTCTGATGCACGTCATGTTCGGTGACTACCACGTGAAGGACGTCGAGTTCGTCGCCGCCTTCGACGTGGATGCCAAGAAGGTCGGATTCGACCTGTCTGAGGCCATCGTCGCCTCCGAGAACAACACCATCAAGATCGCCGACGTGCCTCCCACCGGCGTCATCGTCCAGCGTGGTGTCACCAACGACGGGCTCGGCAAGTACTACCGCCTGACCATCGAGGAGTCCGACGCGGAGGCTGTGGACATCGTCCAGGCCCTCAAGAACGCCAAGGTTGACGTACTCGTGTCCTACATGCCGGTCGGGTCCGAGGTCGCTGACAAGTACTACGCCCAGTGCGCCATCGACGCGAACGTTGCCTTCGTCAACGCCCTGCCGGTCTTCATCGCCTCTGACCCGGTGTGGGCCAAGAAGTTCGAAGACGCCGGCGTCCCGGTCATCGGTGACGACATCAAGTCCCAGGTCGGCGCGACGATCACCCACCGCGTCATGGCCAAGCTCTTCGAAGACCGCGGCGTCGTGCTGGACCGCACCTACCAGCTGAACGTCGGCGGCAACATGGACTTCAAGAACATGCTCGAGCGCGACCGTCTCGAGTCCAAGAAGATCTCCAAGACCCAGTCCGTGACGTCGAACATGACCCACGACATGGGCGAGCGCAACGTCCACATCGGCCCGAGCGACTACATCCAGTGGCTCGACGACCGCAAGTGGGCCTACGTCCGCCTCGAGGGTCGCGCGTTCGGCAACGTGCCGCTCAACCTGGAGTACAAGCTCGAGGTCTGGGACTCACCCAACTCGGCCGGCATCATCATCGACTGCATCCGTGCGGCGAAGATCGCCAAGGACCGCGGCATCGGCGGCGCCCTGATCTCTGCTTCGTCCTACCTGATGAAGTCCCCGCCCGTGCAGCGCCCCGACGACATCGGTCGCGCCAAGCTTGAGGCGTTCATTGCAGGCACGGAAGAGCGCTGATCTTCCTGACTGGCTGATCTCCTGACTGTATGACGAGCACTCACCTCGCGTGGGTCCGTCACAACGACAAGACCCGGTTCCGTAGGGAGCCGGGTCTTGTCGTTTCTGCAGCCGGCAGCCAGGCGAGCTGCCCGGCTGGCTTGCCTAGCTCGTCGAGGTGGCCTGCTGGTCCGTGGCCTGGACGCGAGCGTGCCTGGACATCGTCGCCACGGTGTCGGCCGCCACTTGTAA
Source organism: Phycicoccus sp. (assembly GCA_012927555.1). Classification (GTDB taxonomy): domain Bacteria; phylum Actinomycetota; class Actinomycetes; order Actinomycetales; family Dermatophilaceae; genus UBA4719. The sequence goes on along the minus strand of JABBOX010000139.1, from coordinate 60,374 downwards.
CTGCTTGGAGTGAGTGGCCCAGTCCGCCGCGAACTGGCTCGAGTCGTGGCCGAACCAGTTCTGGACGAGCGTGCCAACGACCGACGAGGTGCGCTGCACCAGATCCGCCACCGTCTGCTGATCGGAGTCGAGCTGACCCGCGATCATCAGCACCGCCGGACGATTCATGCCTTGGCTAACAGCCATCACAATCTCCCTTCACAACATTCCCTTTCACAACACTTGGTCGGGACTGACGATCATCAACTCGCCGATGTGGCCCGCTGCTGAGCGGCACTCCGGTGGCTGATGTCGCTCATGTTCGCAAGGAGCGTGGCCGCCATCGTGAACACCGGTTTGTGGGTCCCGGCCCACTCGGCGGCGAACTTGTTGGAGTCGGCGCCGTGCCACGCTTCGGCGAGCTGCGCGGTCTCGCCCTCGATCTTGTTCATCAGGGCGGCGACCTCCTCCGACAAGCCGCGGAGGATGCGGGCCTGGGCCTCCACCACGTCTGGGTTCATGCCCTCCCACACGCTGCCTCCACTGTTGTTGTTCATGTCTTTGCTTTCCTCTCGAAGGCGCGCCCGCTCCGGACGCTCGCACCGGACACAGCGAAACTATGTGCGTGGTCGCGCGCTGTCGATGGGGAGCACTCCCCAGGGCCGACGGGGCCGACGAGGTCACCGGACAGGGTCATCCCGGCATCGCCACCTGGAGCATCTCCGGGCGGCCGCGCTCCACGAGGAACCCGCGACCTTGGGGCAGGTCTGCCCGGGTGAACAACGGGAACCCTGAGCGGAAGACCGTCTGACCCTCGATCCCTTCCGGCTGCAGTGCCAAACCTGACCGCGAGGTCTTCAGCACGCCCGACAAGCCGAAGCTGGAACCGAAGAACGTGGCCTCACCCTCGGCCACGACGAACTGATCGTTGTCGATGCAGGCCTTGACCAGCCCCGAGAGTGGCGACTCTGCTGAGGTACCGGCAAGGTCATCCACCCGTTCGACCACGACGGCGATCGGCCCCTGGTGACGACCCTTGAGGATCTCCGCCTGCAGGCGATTGGCCAGGGCGATGACGGCGTCAGATCCAGCCGCAACCTCGGCCCAGTCCGACAGCGCGGCAAGCTCGGAGGAGATCTTCGGTGTGACGAGATACAGCGCCGATGCCGCATTCCACCGATGCAGCGAGCGCGCCAACGACGCGAGGCTCGTCGTGCGTCCGCTCCCGGAGGGACCGGTGACCATGAACGATCCGCGGGCCTCGAACGTCAACGGCGACAGCCTCGTGGAGCCGACACCCAGCACCGGCCGCCCATCGACCTCGCACGGGAGAGTCTCCATCAGAACGCATTCGGTCAGGCTGCCGATCGGAGGTACGTCGCCCACGCCTGCTGCGCGCAAGTCATCGCCCAACGCTGACACCGCTCGGGACTGCGTCGCGACCTCCGACGCGCCTCCCAGAACGGCGCACTGAATCTCTGCGCTGTTGAGCAGTCCTCGGCCAGGTGGCGAGGACCGGCCCAGGACGTCACCTGCCACACCGAGGAACGCGTAGTCGTCGGGGTGAGCCATCCGCAACACCACTCGGCGCTGAACAGCGGACGCCAGCGAGCTCGGCATACCGGTGCGCTGGTCCACCGAGATCACGAAGTGGACGCCCACCGGACGACCCTCGGCGGCCAAGGACGTGAACAGATCCAGCCATCGGACCCTGCTGCCGGTTTCGTAGGCCTGACGGAAGGCCGTGAGCCCGTCAACGAGTACGAGGATCCTCGGCTCGTCCGGAGCATCGGCGATGCGGCGGTATTCGGTGATCGTCGCCGCGCTGGCGCGGGAGTATCGCACCGCCCGATCGTCGACCGTGTCGCGCAGGAACCTCAGCAGACGGGTGAGGCGCTCGTGATCAGCGCCGGACACGATGCTGCCCACGTGCGGTAGGGCCTCGAGCATGGACAGCGCATGGTTGCCGAAGTCGATGCCGTAGACATGGCACGGCCCGCCGCGCACGGTGAGCCCGGCGGCGAGCGCGATGGTCCGCAGGAGCACGCTCTTTCCTGATCCGCTGGCACCAAAGACGGCGAGGTTGCCCTCCTTGTCGGGGTTGAACGCCACCACCGGTTGGGCTTGGTTGTCCGGGTCGTCGGCCACACCGAAGGCCAGCGTGTCGTCGCGCGCGTCCGTGAGCATCCCGGCAAGGTCATAGACCGGGCGCAGCTCAGGCAGCCACGGCACCCGGGGGCTCGGCAGCTTGGCGGCCCTGGCCGCGAGACCGATGGTTGCCACGAGGCGCTGGATGTCCGTCGGCCCGAGGTCCTCGTGTTCGAGCTCAGCCTCGACGACCGGCGGTTCCCAGAGCCGGCCGGCGCCGTAGCCCAGCATCTCGACCCGCATCTCCGGCGGCGCCGGGGTGTCGGTGGTCCACCCACCGGCATACCCCGCCTGGAACGGTGTGAGTCCCCGCGGCCCGCTCTTGGAGACGGCGCGACCTGGGACAGCCGGGTCGAAATAGGCCGCCACCGTCGAGCCGAGCACGTCCGAGCTGTCGTTCTCGTCGGCCACCCGAAGCGCCAGCCGCAGGTTGGTGTTGGCGCGCAGGTTGTCCTTGATCACCCCGGCCGGGCGTTGTGTCGCCAGGATCAGGTGCAGGCCCAGGGATCGACCTCGCTGAGCGACATTCACCACGCCCTCGACGAAACCGGGGACCTCCTGGACCAGTGCGGCGAACTCGTCGACGACGATGACCAGGCTCGGAGGGACGTCGACCTCACCGCGCCGCTCGAGCTCCGCGAGGTCCTTGGCCCTGTGCCGCGCCAACAGGTGCTCGCGGTAGCGAAGCTCGGCAGACAGGGAGGCCAGCGCCCTCCGGACCAGATGGGGAGAGAGGTCGGTGACCAGCCCAACCGTGTGCGGCAGCTCCACACAGTCGCGGAAGGCCGAACCGCCCTTGTAGTCCACGAGCAGAAAGGTGACCCGCTGCGGGGAGTGCGCCGCCGCCATACCCAGGATCCACGCTTGAAGGAGCTCGGACTTGCCTGCCCCGGTGGTGCCGCCAACCAGGGCATGCGGACCATCCGAACGCAGGTCGAGCGAGAACGTTCCTTGTGCCGACTGGCCAACGATGGCCCGCAGGTTGCCGGGTTTACGGTGGGGAATCGCAGGAGCAAAAGGTCCGGTGATGATGGACCGGCTCTCACCCCAGCGCTCGATCACGGCCTGGTGGGAACGGGCCAGCTCGGCGCCGGTGAGAGTCAGCAACGACACCGTGCGTGGCAGGTCGCTGTCGTCATTCAACGGCGTGCCCGAGTCCTCAAGGGGCGCCAGACATCGGGCGGCGGCCAGCGTCTGCTCCAGGCTGATCGCGTCAACCGCGACCGGGGTGATGAGCCTGCCCTCCCTCACATAGCCGACGTGGCCGACGTGGCATACGTCGCCAACGCCACCCTCCCGGCCGGTCACCTCGACGAAGACCCGGCAGGCAGCCGGCAGCAGGATCGTCTCGATCGCGAGCCACACCACGCAGATCCCGTGGTGCCAGCCGCGTTCAGCCAGCTGGACCAACCGACTGCGCTCTATCGGTGCGTCGTTCTCGACCAGGACGAGCACTCGCGGTCGCGCGCGGGCCTTGTCCTGATCGGGTTCACCCGCGAGGGCTACCAGATCCTCGAGCTCGGACAACAGCTTGGAGCACGCGGGGGCCGTGCTGGTCAGGTGGGTGGCCGAGATCGGACTGTGCGGTGACGTCGTGTGCGGCACCCACTTGAGCCAGTCCCAGTCAGGCGCGGAGGTGGCTGAGGCGAAGGCGGCAACGACCAGTTCGGCCGGCGAATGCAGCGAAACGGCTTGCAGCACAAGAGATCTCGCAACCGGAAGGGCCATGCTGCGAAGACCGGAGACGCCAATCGCACCCGAGGTCAGTAGGTCGACGACCACGGGGACGTCGGAAACGACCGACAGCCCCTCGATCGACGTTGCCAGCTCGACCCAGGCCTCCGCCTTGGACCGGCCGACCGCCGGCATCTTCATCGAGCTGCGCGACGGGAGGGCTGCCTGGCCGAGCCGTAGCTGGAGGAACCCCGCCATGTCGCCCCGCCGGGTCCACAGGAGTGGGCTGAACGTGCGACACGCTTGCGCACAATCGGTGCCGGAGGGGTGCTCTCCGCGGCGCAGATCGGCCTCGACCTGCAGTGACTCGCGGATCCTCGTCGCCAGGACCCCGAGATCCTCACGGAAGTCCCGCATCTGCCTCGCGAACTCTTTCTTGCCACCTCGGCTTTGCTCAACGTGGTTGCCGAGCATCATCATCGGCGACATGAGGACGAACATCAGGGAGTAGGGACTCCGGGTGACCGCGAACAGCGCCATGCCCATCAGTGCCGGGACCATCATGGCCAGCCACGGGGCCCGTGAGGGCTTGGGGCGTTCCGGCAGCTCGGGAAGCTCGAACTCGGAGCCCTCAAACGTTGGCGCGAGGCGCGGTGATCTCACGAAGGCTGCTGAGGTCGAGTCATCGTCGGAAGCGCCAACTGTGGCCCCGAGCAGGCGCACCTCGAGCTCGGTATCACCGAGTCTGAGGCGATCCCCCGCCGTAAGAACTGCGCGGGACACGTCGGCGCCACCGATCGAGATCCCGTTGGCCGAGCCGAGATCCACCACCTCGGCACCGTCCGCGACCAACACTTTGGCGTGGCGGCGCGAGACCGAGGAGTCGCTCACCTGAACCTCACACCCGTGACCACGCCCGATGTATGCCGTGCCACGCCGCAGCCGGAACTCCTTGCCCGAGTCGGGGCCGGCGACGACGGCGACCACCGCCACGGTGGGTCCGGAGTCGATGAAAGATGCTCCGCAACTGGTGACGGCAACAGTGACGCCCGATCGAAGTCCGCTCTCGGGGATGGTCGAGCGTGGGTCGACTGCGCGGTCGAGCTGGTCATGCTGGTCAACGACAGTCAGTGTGAGGTCACCATCACCCCTCACCTCGCCCCTCACGTCGCCCCGTTGGGGGTCGGCGCGCACGAGGTAGGCCGCCAGGTCCCCGATGGTCGCCGAGGAGTCGATGGTGGCAACCAGATCTCGGCTCCCCGCACCGACCGACGACAGCCCGGATGACTGCAGTGTGAGCTTCAGCTTCACCGGTGCGGCCTGTCACCCAACAGGGCCAGGTCTTGCTCGGTCACCAGATGGGTCGACAGCGCGTGCTCGACGAGCCTCGACTTCCGGTTGCAGGCCAGGTTGCCGATGCCACCGTGCAGCCCGCGGGTGCCGGCGTCGGCCAGCTTCTGGCAGACGTTGTCGAGCTTGCGGTTGAACCTGGTGATGGTCCAGCCGATGCGGGCGGCCGCTGCGGCTGAGGAGGGGATCTCGGTGGTGCCCGGATAGCCGCGCGACAAGAAGTTCTCGCACAGCGCGACGATGAGCAGCCTCTGGTCCGCCGTGAATGACACGCGGCCGACGGTCATCCCGCCGGAGTGGTCCATCTCGGCGGGATCCGGTGCCACCGAGGCAAACGCCGGGTTGTCGACGACGATCTCGAAGTCGTAGGTGGTTGGCCCGGCGGTGAACCAGACCAGGATGTGGTTGAACGCCAAGGGGATCCGGGCACCTGGCGAAAGCCACGCGTGGAACAGCCCCTTGTCATCCGCAACCGTCACGGTCAACGTCGAGCCGACGTTGGACAGCCACCACAGGCCGCCCTCTTCGACGATCGCCAGGAAGCTGCGGTGCAGGTAGGGGTTGTCGTCGATCTCCACGTCCCCCGACCGACCGATCGTCAACGCCCGACCGGCCGCCGCCGGGAACTCTTCACCGCAGAAAAGGACCTTCACCCCTGCATCGACCATGCCCGCATGCTGACACGCGGACACGAAACGCCCACCGACTTATGCACAGGCTGGCCAGGAGCCTGACCAACCCCCGTTCAGGGCGCTTCGACCGTGACGCTCCTCATGATCGCGGTGACGATGGGATGGTCCCGAAGCGCCTGTGCCCCGCCGACGGACCCTGTGACCTGGACCAGCTGGAGAAACGGACCGGAGGCGACTACGCCGAACAGATGGGTCTGCATCACGGTGCCGACCCGACCATCGACCCATGACAGGTCGCAGCCGACGAATGGCCGTCCGCCGAGCTCTACCTCTGACGGCGCGGAGGTCGTTCCCTGCGGTCGTTCAGCGGCAAACCGTGTGAGCTCGGCGAGCGCGTCGGCGACCACGAAATCCAATGGCCGTCGCTCGATCCTGACGACCACGTTGGGAACGAAGTCGCCGTCGTCCGAGGCGGACCGGGCGGCCATCACGGCGCCGGGCGCGTGCGCAGGCTGCCAGTCCTGCGGAATGTGCAGTGTGACGGCCGGCTGAGCAGGGAACTCCTCACTCGGGAAAGCCAGGGTGGGCATGTGGTTCCTCTCGGTTATTCACGGGTCAGTCTGGTTCGTTGGCAAGAGCATGCTCGAGGGCGGCGACGGCCTCCATGACCTCCTGTGGGTTGACGCTCACGTCGAAGGTCACGCCGAAGCCGACACCAAGTGCCGCGCCCACGTCCAGCGCGACTCCGACCTTGGTCGTGGACAACTCTGCACCCAGGTTGGCGCGTGCACCGATCCCGTAGGAGATCTCAGCGCCGGCAACGGCCGTCGCACCGGCAAGCGTGGCGTCGACCTCGACCGCCGCACTGCCACCGGCGAAAGCCTCGGCGCCCAGATGGCCTGCCGCTCCACCCCTCCCGATCGAGCCCGAGGCGCCAGCCAACGCCTCGGCACCCACGTACGCAGTGGCGCGGGCCCCGGCATGCACAGTGTCATTACCTGCTTGCGCACTGCCCGTGGCATACCCGAGATAGGCCGCGGCCGACGCGCCGGCCGAGGCGATGACATTGCCCTGGGTGTCGGCAACGACAGAGGCGCCAGCGCTGGCCCGCACCGCGCCCGCGGCCAGCTCGTACTGCAGGTTGTCGCTTCCTCCAGCCTTGGACGCAAGACTCGCCTCGGCGTGGACATCGTCGATCCCCGCCAGATCGACGCCGACCGAAGCCAGGCTGCCGCCGAGCTCCGGATTGCCTTGCAGTTCAACGGTATCCGAGAGCCCAACCGCGGCCGAGGGCCCAACCGCAGCCACCTGTGTTCGGCCGGTGACCGCTCGGGGCCCTACGCTCCCTGCGTCACCGCTGGCACGACGCTGTTCGGCGGACTGGACCCTCAGGACTGCAACCATCGCGCTCAACGACGCCGCAGCATCCGCCAGGAGTGGCCCGGCCTCCCGCTCCCAGCTCTGGGCGATGTCGGCAAAGTCCCCGCCGCCCCAGACGTCGCGCATCTCGATCACCGCACGAGCCGCCATGCCGCGCAGGTTCAGAATATCCTGTGAATACCGTTGCAGCCCATCGGAAATGAGGTCAATGCGTCGAGTGTCCGCCCCCAGCAGCTGACTCATGCCACACCCTCCCTGCCCACCACAAGCACGGTATGGGGCAGTCAGGGAATACGACATGGGGAGCACTCCCCATCACGAGCGGGTCAGGTCGCCGTATCCGACTCAGGTTGGTCCGCCCACCACGCCTGCAGGGCCGCGATCGCAGCCTCTCGACCGATGGGCCCCTGGTCCATGCGAACGGCGAGCAGGTGCTTGTATGCGCGGCCCAGCAGCGGACCCGGAGCGATTCCCAGCACGTCGGCGATCTCGTCGCCGTCCAGCTCGGGCCGCACCGCATCCAGCTGTTCCTGCTCCAGCAGGCGGGCTATGCGCATCTCGAGGTCGTCATATGTCCGCGACAGGCTCTGGGCCTTGCGCAGGTTGCGGGTGGTGCAGTCCGAGCGGGTCAGTCGATGCAGCCGGGGCAACAGTGGTCCGGCATCGGTGATGTAGCGGCGCACGGCCGAGTCGGTCCATTCACCGCCCCCATAACCGTGGAAGCGAAGGTGCAGCTCGACCAGTCGGGATACGGCCTTGACGGTGTCCTTGTCGAAGCGCATCGCCTTCAACCGGCGCGTTGTCAGCTTGGCGCCGACCACCTCGTGGTGATGGAAGCTCACGCCGCCGTCAGCTTCGAAACGACGCGTCGCGGGCTTGCCGATGTCGTGCAGCAGCGCAGCCAGACGCAGCATGAGGTCCGGACCGGGCACTTCCGAGGAGGGTGCGCCGGGCAGGCCCTCCAGGGCGATGGCCTGCTCGAGCACGATCAGAGAGTGCTCGAAGACGTCTTTGTGCCGATGGTGCTCGTCGACCTCGAGCTTGAGCGCCGGGAGCTCAGGCAGCACGTGCCCGGCAAGACCCGTCTCGACGAACAACACGAGGCCCTGACGCGGGGCGGAACCCATGATCATCTTGACGAACTCGTCATGGATCCGCTCGGCCGAGACGATGGCGAGGGAGGCAGCCATCTCGGTCATCGCAGCGACCACCTCAGGCGACGCGGTGAACCCCAGCTGAGACACGAACCTGGCGGCACGCATCATCCGCAGCGGGTCGTCGGCGAAGGAGACCTCGGGCGGGCCGGGAGTACGCAGCACCCGCGCCGCCAGATCGACCAGTCCGTGGTGGGGGTCGACGAACTCCAGTGAGGGGAGCTTCAGTGCCATGGAGTTGACGGTGAAGTCGCGGCGGACCAGATCGTCGATGAGGTTATCGCCGAAAGCGACCACGGGCTTGCGCGTGATGTGGTCGTAGGCGTCAGCGCGATAGGTCGTCACCTCGAGCTGATGCGTGCCCTTGCGCGCGCCGATCGTGCCGAAGAGCCGCCCAACGTCCCAGTTGGCATCTGCCCAGCCGGCCAGAATCGCATGCGTCTGCTCCGGGCTGGCCGACGTGGTGAAGTCCAGGTCAGGCGACACGCGCCCCAGAAAAGCATCCCGGACCGGTCCACCCACCAGTGCGATCTCGTGACCAGCCTCGACGAAGCGGGTGCCGACCTCCATCAACAGCGGGAGAACTGGGGCCAGCCGACGCACGGCCTCACGCAGGAGGGCGCTGGTGGGGTCGGAGGTAGCCATGAGAGTCAAGAGTAGGTGACGGGATACATGCCCCCACCCGGCCGTCTATCCGCGAGCCCGGTCAGGACAGCTGCGCGCGCTCGTTACAGTGACGAAATGGACTTCTCTGCCCCGGTACCGGCCCGGCTGACCCACCGGCCTCCGGCAGTGGAGGAGATCTCGGCCGGAGGCGTGGTCGTTGACGTTCACGAGGGGGTCGCCCGCGTCGCAGTGATCGCACGTCGCAACAGGGCCGGGCGGGTGGAGTGGTGCCTGCCCAAGGGACACGGAGAGAATGACGAGAGCCTGGAACAGACGGCGGAGCGGGAAGTCGCCGAGGAGACCGGGATCGTCGGACGCGTGATTGCTTCACTGGGCACCATCGACTACTGGTTCACCACGTCGGACACCCGCGTCCACAAGATCGTCCACCACTATCTGCTGGAAGCCACCGGCGGAGAGCTCAGCATCGAGGGTGACCCGGATGCCGAGGCCATCGACGTGGCGTGGTTCCCGCTGCCTGACGTCCATGCGCACCTCACGTTCACCAATGAACAGCGGATTGCCCAACTGGCGTGGGAGCGCCTGGCGGGCGTCACGTGACGATGACCCAGAGCACGATGACCCACAGCACGATGACCCACAGCCGGAGGCGAGTACGCCGTCTGGCCGTCTGCGCCGCCCTGCTCGCCGTCTGCGTGTCGCCGACCGTCGCATCCTGGTCGCCCGCCATGGCCGCCGGCGCCGCCGGCGCGGTGCCCGATCTCTCGACGGCGGAGGTTCTCGCGACCACAACGCCTGTGACCGGTCGAGCGGCCGTGACTCTGGCGAGCGTCAGCCCGGCGGTCGCGCTCCCCAGGGGTCCCATCACCATCTCCGGAACCGTTCGCAACGTCGGCTCGGTCCCGATCGACGTACCCGTGGTGCGCGTCCTCATCGGGGACCACGGCCTGAACAGCCGGACGGCCGTGTCCGATTGGTCCGCCCCCGCCGGGGAACAGCCTGTGGCCGTGGTGGCGAGGATCCCGCTGGGCCCGAGCCTGGCACCGGACGCTGTTGCGGCCTTCACCCTCATCGTCCCCGCAACAGCGATCAGTCACAGTGAGTCGTTCGCCGTCCTGCCGGTCAGCGTCGACGTGGTCGGCACGACGTCCGACGCGGCCAACCAGGAGGTGGTCCTGGGCAGCCAGCACACATTCCTGCCAACACTGGCCGCGATCAAGGCGTACGAGCCGTTGTCCATCGCGTGGCTGGTGCCACTCACGCTTGACCCCGACCCGGCGCTTTTCGGCGTGGACAGCGCGACCAGGACTGCGGCATGGACCAAGGCCATCGGCCCTGGCTCGCGCCTGGATCGGGTGATGACGGGCACCGACAGCGCACTGGTCACCTGGGCGATCGATCCAGCGGTCCTGGGGCCGCCCAACGAATCGATCGCACCGGATGCCTCCACCACGCCAGCCCCCGCCCAAGGCAGTGACGCCGGCACGCCAGGCCCCACCCAAGGCGGCGGCACACCCACGGATCCTGTGGCTGAGGCAACCACTGCCCTTGCGAACAGGGTCCGGCTGGCCGCGCCGCGGCATACCCTCTGGTCCTTGCCGTATACCGATCCCGACCTCGCAGCCCTGCTCCCGCTCCCCTCGGGCACCCAAGCACTGGAGGCTCTGATCAGCCGACCGTCCACGCTGGATGCCCCTGGCGGCAGCGCCCGCACGGGCATCGCCTGGCCGGTCGATGGCACCCTCACCACAACCCGCGAGGATCAGCTTCGACGGGCCTACTCCTCCTCGGGGCTGGACGCAGCGGTGGTGTCCACCTCGACCCGGACGAGCCGCAGCGGATACACCGACAATGCGAGCCGCAAGTCCACCGGTGGCCTGCCCCTGCTGGCCTATGACCAAGGGCTCAGCCGGACGTTCGCGCAGACCTCCGACGTCGCCTCCGGCGCCATCACCACCCAGCGGTTCCTGGCCGACTCGCTGGCCCTGCTCGGTGAGCGCCCCGGGACCCGAAACCGGTCGGTGCTGGTGGCGGCGCCCAGGACCTTCGCCGGCGACCCCAGCGTCCTCGGCTCGTTCTTCGCGGCCATCGCCATTGCTCCGTGGCTGACGCCCACCACGACCGACCAGCTCCTCGCCGCGGCCGGGACCGCATCTCCGGACGTGCCTGTGGTCGGTACCCGCGTGACACCCAGCCCCACCGCGACATCCGCGACCTCGCCGGCTCCTCCCGACCCACTCAGCCCTGGCAGGTCCCCGCTGACCCAGGCCCACCTCCTGGACCTCTCGCGCACGGCCCTCGCGATCGACGGCGTCGCCAGCATCCGCGACGACACACAGGCCTTCCGGGTGCGCTGGACAGACGCCCAGGAGCAGGTGCTGTCGACCCGCTGGCGGGGCCAGGAGCGCGGAATCGCCGTCATCAACGCGGCCACACAGGCGGCGACCAACGCCGTCAGCCGTGGTGTTCACGTGGTGCCGAGCTCGGTGAACTTCTTCGCCGACCGGGGCGCCCTGCAGGTCACCGTGGTCAACGATCTCGCGGTCCCTGTGCACGATGTCCACCTGACCTTGATCCCGGGCCAGCCGAGGCTGCGGATCGACCAACAAGCCGGACCACTCAGGATCGGCGCACACAGTCGCACCAACGTCAGGCTGAACGTCACCGCAATCGCCCCCGGTCTGGTCCCCATCCAAGCGGTCCTCACCACCTCAAACGGCACCCCGCTGGGGCGGGACGCCAAGGTCAACGTCCGTGTCCAGCCCACGAGCAGCTGGATCTACTGGGTCCTGGTGGGTCTGGCCAGCATCATTCTCGTGCTCGGTGTCTATCGGTCCTTGCGGCGTGGGACCACACGCGCGTCACGCCCCTTGGAACAGGAGACCTTGCCCGATGAGTGAATCGGTCAGCGACCTCCCGCCCGACTCACCGGGCGCCAGCCTGGCTCGCTCGACCGCCGGCATGGCGGCCGGCACCATCGCCTCACGGATTCTGGGCATGGTGCGAGCCGCCATGGTGCTGGCCGTCGTGGGGGCCGGGCTGACGGGGGACGCCTGGGACGTCGCCAACACCCTGCCCAACATCATTTACCTGCTGCTCGCGGGTGGAGTCCTCAACGCGGTCCTGGTTCCGCAGATCACCAAGGCTGACAGCCATGCCGACGGTGGTCGTGAGTATGTCGACCGTCTGCTCACCATCGCGATCACCGGTATCGCCGTCGTCGCCGTCGTGTTCACCGTCGCAGCCGGGCTGCTGGTCGGGCTCTACAGCTCGTCAAAGTGGACCGCGGACGTGCGGTCGCTGAGCACCGCCTTCGCACTGATCTGCCTACCGCAGATCTTCTTCTACGGGCTCTACACGCTCCTGGGCCAGGTGCTCAACGCCCGGAACCGCTTCGCGGCGTACATGTGGGCCCCCGCCCTGGCGAACGTCGTGGCCATCGCGGGGATGGCCTACTTCCTGGTGAAGTACCCGCACCAGGCCGACGCCTTCGACTGGACCTCGCCGATGGTCTGGGTGCTCGCGGGAAGCGCCACGGCAGGAGTCGCCGCCCAGGCCCTGGCGCTCGTCGTGCCGCTGTGGCGTTCCGGGTTCCGGTTCAGGCCGCGTTGGGGCGTTCGAGGAGTGGGCCTGCGGACCGCGTCCACCGTGGCGCTCTGGACCTTCGCCGCCACCGCTGTCGCGGCGACGGGTTTCATCATCACGTCACGGGTCCTGACCTTCGCCGGGCAGGCCGGAGTCCTCGCGGGGCTGGAGGTGCCGGGCAAGATCTCGTACACCAACGCCCTCCTGATCTTCATGCTCCCGCACGGGCTGGTGACCGTCTCGCTGGTGACCGCGCTGTTCACCCGAATGTCCAGGGCCGCCCACGCCGGTGATCTGGGCGAGGTCCGTGCCGACGTCGACAGAGGTATGCGACTCACCGCCGTCGCCACCATCCCGGCCACGGTAGGCGCCTTCGTCCTGGGCTTCGCCGCGACCGCCACCCTCTATCAGGGCAGCAGCGAGTCCAGCACCCGCGGCATCGCCATGGTGATGATGGCCATGATGGCGGGCCTGGTGCCCTTCGGGATACACTATCTGCTTCAGCGGGTCTTCTACGCGTTCGAGGACGCAAAGACACCGTTCAAGTTGCAGCTCGTGGTCACCGCAGTCGCGACGATCGCCAACCTCGCCAGCTTGCTCCTGCCGTTGCCGTGGATCGCCGTGGGAGTCGGCGCTGGTCAGGCCATCAGCAACCTCGCCGGTATGGCGGTCGGTCTGGTTCTCGCGCGAAGGCGGCTTGAGGCTCTGCCCCTGCGTGAAGTCGGCCGCACCTATGTCCGTCTTGCTGTCGCCTCGGTCCTCGCCGCCGCCGCGGCATACATCGTGCAGTTGGGCCTGGGACGGGTTCTCGCCGGGAATCTGTACGCCCCTGTCGCCTTGGCAACCGGTGGTCTGACGTTTGTCGTGATCTACGTCGTTGCCGCGCGCGCATTGCGCGTTCGCGAGATCGACGACATGGTCGCGCCGGTCCTGGAGCGAGTGCGCCAAGCCGTGTCCCGGCCGCCCCGGCACTGATCCGCCCCGGCACTGATCCACCCCAAGCGCTGAGCCAGCCTAGGATGAGGTCTCGAACGCGAGTCCTGTGTGGAGCAGATGAAGGAGCAGGAGTGCAAGGCGTCGGTCCAGGAACGATCATTGAGGGTCGTTATGCCCTGCGCCGCCGCATCTCGCGGGGAAGTCACCTCGAGCGGTGGTCCGCGCACGACACCACGCTCGAGCGCGAGGTTGCTCTGACCATCGTCGGGTCCGATCACCCCAACCGCGCCGGCATCCTGGACGCTGCCCGGCGCGCCGCGGGCGTTACGGACACCCGGATGATCCGCATCCTCGACGTCAGCACCCAGGTCGACAACTCCTACATCGTCGAAGAGACGATGACTGGAGCCGAGTCTCTCGCTGCGTTGCTGCTCCAGGGCTCACTGCCTGCAGAGGAGGCGCGCCGCATCTCCGGCGAGACCGCGAGCGCCCTGGAGACCGCCCGCCAGCGAGGGGTGCACCATCTGCGTCTCACTCCCCACTGCGTCCTGCGCACCACGGACGGCTCGATCAAGGTCAGCGGTCTGGCTGTCGACGCCGCGATCGACGGGACTGAAGAGCCGGATGCTGACGCAGCCTCGCGCCGAGATGCCGTCGCCGTGGTCGCCGTGGCCTACGCCGCCCTGACCAGTCGGTGGCCCCTGAACGAACAGGTCGTCGGCGTCGAGCCCGCACCGCGGGTCGTCGGCGGGGTTGCGGCTCCGTCCGAGATCGCTGCAGGGGTCCCCGGTGACCTCGATGCCCTCTGCCGGATGACGCTCAACGAGGACACCGGCCCGCTGACGCCCGGCGACTTCGCCAGCCAGATCGCACCGTGGTCGCGTGAACCGGTCCATCGCGTCGAGATGGTCACGGCCGAGGTCGACCCGACCGTCGTCCAGGAGCTGCCACGGCCGGACTTGGGCTCGACCAGCGGCCGGGTGGCTGGCGACCAGTTCGCAGCGCCCGGTGTGACGGTGACACCCGGTGCGGTCGCGGCAAAGGTCGTCGGGAGTGCTCTCGCGGGCGCCGGAGCAGCGGCCGGCGCAGTCGGAGGCAGGGTCGGTTCCTTCGCGAGAGCTGCCACCGACAAGGCGGCTGCAGCCCTTGGGGACACCGACCTCGGCGGTGAGCGGATGACGCTGCCCGAAGCCCTGTCGGGTCACTATGACGAGATCGAACCACCCCTGCCGATGCTCCCGGCCTCGACCGCCCAGGCCCCCAGCGGGGATCAGTCCAAGATCGTCGTCATCATCGTTGCGACCTTCGTCGCCCTGTCACTGATCGTCGGCTACTTCGGTTTGCAGTCCATAGGTCAGGGGGTCAGGCAGCCGGACGCCGCGCCCAAAGGAAAGGTGACCGTGACTGCGCCACCCGCCACCTCGGCTCCATCGGCTCCGTCCGCCGCACCCGAGGGGCCCTCGGCTGGGCAGCCGATCGCGATCCTGTCGGCCACCGGATTCGACCCTCAAGGCGACAAGAACGAGAAGAACGCCCAGGCGCCTCGGGTGTACGACGGCAACCCGGCGACCTCGTGGACTTCCGAGGGCTACAACTCGGCCGCTTTCGGCGGACTGCCCAAGAAGGGCGTCGGGGTGCTCCTTGACCTCGGACAGCCGACGTCCGTGAACCAGGTCGCCATCGATCTCGCCAAGGGCCCCGTCGACCTCACGGTCTATGCCTCGACCACTCCCGGGCTCGAGGGTGCAACTGTCATCGGCACCGCAACCGCGGCCTCCGGACATGTCGAGCTCAAGGCCGCCAGCACCATGCCCCAAGCGCAGTACGTCATCGTCTGGTTCACCAAGCTGGCTCCGGATGGTCCCTGGTTCCACGCTTCGATCTCGGAGATCGCACTCAGCTGAGTGCGCCCTGATGTCGCGCCTGGACGACCTTCTCGAGTTGTCCGACCGTGAGCTGCTCTCGGCACATTGCGCCGGCGACGCTGACGCGTTCGGCGAGATCTTCCGTCGTCACCGCGACCGGATGTGGGCGGTCGCACTTCGAACCACCCGCGACCCTGAGATGGCCGCCGATGCTGTGCAGGAAGCGTTCATCGCGGCCTTTCGGCGTGCCGACTCCTTCCGGGGTGACGCGGCGGTCACCACCTGGCTGCATCGCATCGTGGTCAACTCATGTCTGGACCGACTGCGTCGGATCAAGCCCGTCGTCGGTCTGCCTGATGGCGACCACGGCGACCTGGCCGACAGGCACGACCACCATCACAGCGTTGATGTCCGCCTTGACGTCCAACGGGCACTCGAGCAGCTGCCCGAAGGCCAGCGGATGGCCTTGGTGCTGGTCGATATGCACGGGCTCAGCGTCACTGAGGCGGCCAGCATCCTTGATGTCGCGGAGGGCACCGTCAAGTCCCGATGCGCTCGAGGACGGGCAGCGATGGCGCCCTTGTTGGGACTTCCTGCGCCAGCCGCCAGGCCCATGAGCCACCCTCTGAAGGAACCAATGGCACCCTCCTGACGTCATACCCCAGGCGGAGCACTCGGCGCACCTGCCGGCCGAACTGCCCGACCAGACCACAGAACCAGACCACAGAACGACTCGTTACCGACATCGAGGTGAGCACCCTGATCGCCCCCCGCAAGCCCGCCGGATCGTCGCCGGACGACGACCAGACCGGTGTTCGCGCCCTTCTGTCCGGGCTACCTGAGCCCGACCCGATGCCGGCTTATCTGGTCGAGCGGATCAGCGCGAGCCTCGCCGCCGAGCAGGCCCAACGAGCGGTCCTCGCCTCGGACGCGTCGGTCACCCCACTCCTCGCCACGCGACGCCGCCCCCGCCGAGTCCTCTTCTCACTCGCCGGCGCTGCGGCTGCGGTCGTCCTGATCGGAGTCCTCGGCACCAACCTGGTCCGCGACAACTCGGCCGGCGGGGTGACCAGCGCTGCCTCGTCCCGCCTCGACTCCGCTCCCCGCGAGGCCGGTGGCCTGGTCCCGCCGAGCAGCAGCGACAAGTCTGTGTCCGGCGACACCCTGGCTCCGGCCTCGATCCGGATCCGCGTATCCACCGTCCGATACACCCAGGACGCCTTCGTGGCGCAGGCGCGAAAGCTGCGCGACATCGCGTTCGCCTCGCCCCAACCGATGGCCACCAACTCCTCAGACGTCGGCCTGATCGGCACGACCGGTGGTCTCATCAGCTGCCTCAACGCCATCGGCGCCGGCGGCGCCCAGCTGGTCGAGGCCGATCTCGCGTTCTACGAGGGACAACCTGCGGTGGTCATCGTGGCCACGACGAACGGCGTTCCGACCGCCTATGCCGTCGGGCGAGGGTGCTCACAAAATGACGCGTCCTTGCTGCATCAGGGCGTCGCGCTCCCCTGAGCGGCCCAGGCGGCTGGTCCGGGGCACGTGGCCGGTGGCCGTGATGGAACAACCTCGCCATAGGATCGGTTGACAGCAGACGAGATCGCCACGACCACAAAGGACAGTCAAGCGTGAGCAGCGTGAGCAGTACCGACGTTCGTAACGTCATCATCATCGGCTCGGGCCCGGCTGGTTACACCGCCGCGGTCTATGCCGCCCGTGCCAACCTCAACCCGGTCATCTTCGAGGGTTCGGTCACTGCGGGTGGCGCACTGATGAACACCACCGAGGTCGAGAACTTCCCCGGTTTCCCGACCGGCATCATGGGTCCTGACCTGATGGATGCCATGCGAGCCCAGGCCGAGCGGTTCGGCGCAGAGCTCATCCGGGATGACGTCACCACGGTGTCTCTCGAAGGCTCCGTCAAGACGGTCACCGACGGTGAAGGCAACACCTGGTCGGCCCACGCTGTGATCCTGGCGATGGGCTCGGCCTACCGCCAGCTCGGGCTGCCTGACGAGAAGCGCCTCTCCGGTCACGGCGTCTCCTGGTGTGCAACCTGCGACGGTTTCTTCTTCCGAGACCAGGACATCGTCGTCGTCGGTGGTGGCGACTCCGCCATCGAGGAGGCCACCTTCCTGACCAGGTTCGCCCGATCCGTGACGATCGTGCACCGACGCGACGCGCTGCGCGCCTCCAAGATCATGGTCGATCGCGCACTGAGCAACGACAAGATCCGCTTCGCATGGAACTCGGCCGTGGACGCCATCCATGGTGAGGACAAGGTGACCGGCGTGACCTTGCGTGACACGGTCACCGGCGAGACGCGACTGCTGCCCGTCACGGGCGTGTTCGTCGCCATCGGCCATGACCCCCGCAACGAGCTGATCAAAGGCGTCGTCGACCTCGACTCCCAGGGCTACGTGCTGGTTGGCAGCGGCACCACGGCAACCAACATCCCTGGCGTCTTCGCCTCGGGCGACCTCGTCGACCACACCTACCGCCAAGCGATCACGGCCGCGGGCTCGGGCTGCGCTGCAGCACTGGACGCCGAGCGGTTCCTCGCCGACCTTCATCTCGACTCCTGAACAGCACACCGACCGTTTCCAGATACCAGCTTCAACCCAGGAAAGGAGCCCCCGTCATGGGAGCTACCAAAGAGACCACTGACGCGACGTTCGACACCGACGTCCTGATGAGCGAACTGCCGGTCATCGTTGATTTCTGGGCGCCGTGGTGCGGCCCCTGCAAGGCTGTGGCCCCCATCCTCGAGGAGCTGGCCGTCGAGCACGCCGGCAAGGTGTCGGTGGTCAAGCTCAACACCGATGAGAACCCTGAGGTCACCTCGCGGTACGGCATCACGGGCATCCCGACGATGAATGTCTACGTCAAGGGCAAGGTGGTAAAGAGCCTCGTGGGCGCCCTGCCCAAGCCCAAACTGCTCCGCGAGCTGTCTGAATACCTCGGCTGACGGCGCCCCGCCCGAGCTCATGACGGGTAACCCTGATGGGAACTGCACGTCACCCCAGTCTTGCCGTTAGGCTCGGTTCCTGCTGTCAACCTTGACGGCTCCATGCCGGAGGGGCAGGTATGTCGGACCAGCCCGTTGCGCTCTACCGCCTCGGTGACGAGGGGGTCGTGGTGCGTTCCATCCGCGCCCTGTTGCACGCCACCCGCGACCTGGCCCTGGTGGCGCCAGGGGCTGCCGGGCCGGCTGAAACAGCAGAATCGGTGCGGCCAGAGGGCCAGTTCTCTGATGTCTACGACGAAGAGATGGCCCGCGCGGTGCGGGCTTTCCAGCAGCGGCGAGGTCTGATCGTCGACGGTGTGGTCGGGCCACAGACCTACATTGCCCTCGACGGCGCCCGCTGGACGTTGGGCGACCGCATGCTCTCCCACACCCCCGGCCACCTGTTGCAGGGTGACGATGTCGCCCAGCTCCAGGAGCGCCTCCTGGCCCTGGGTTTCAGCCCCGACCGGGTCGATGGCGTCTTTGGTGCCAACACCGAGAAGGCGGTCCGACACTTCCAGCGAGGGGTGGGTCTGGCCATCGACGGCCAGGTCGGCCCCGAGACGCTGCGAGCTTTCGCCGACCTGTCTCGCGCCGTGTCCGGTGGGTCACCACACACTCTGCGTGAGCAAGAGCTTGTCCGGCGCTCCGGACACAGCCTGACAGGGCGGACCGTCATACTCGATCCCGGTCACGGCGGCGATGACACGGGGACCATCGCCCACGGTCTGGCGGAGTCCGAGGTCACGCTCGACCTGGCCCGACGTGTCGAAGGCCGCCTCAGCGCGATCGGCGTGACCGTGCTGTTCACCCGCTCCGCGACGACCTGCCCCGACGAGCTCGAACGCGCGACGATGGCCAACGAGTCCGGCGCCGACATCATGTTGTCCCTGCACTGCGACTCCACGGATCAGTCACGAGCCAGCGGCGTCGCCACGTTTTTCTACGGTCAGGAGCGTTTTGGCGCGTGGTCTGCCGTGGGCGAGCACCTCGCCGACCTGATCCAGCGCGAGGTCGTGGCCCGCACCGGATTGGCCGACTGTCGTTCACACCCCCGCGCGTGGGTCTTGCTCCAGCGCACCCAGATGCCCACAGTGAGGATCGAGGCGGGTTATCTCAGCCATGAAGAGGATGCGGCAAGGCTGGCCGACCCAGCCTTCCGGGACACCTTGGCGGAGGCCATTGTCATTGCCCTTCAACGCATGTACCTCGGTGAGGATGACACCATCGCGACCGGCGTTCTGCGCCTCCATGACCTTCGTGCCTTTCTCGAGACGCAACGCGCCGCCCAGGACAAGCCGGCCTGACGTCGCCACCGATGGTGCGCCACCGACGATGACCCTCAGACGCTTGACGCGCGACGCCCCTCGCTCAGGCTTGGCGCCCTGACCGAGGCCAACAGTCGCTCCACCGCGGCCTCCATGTCTTCACGCCAGGTCAAGGTCGTCCGCAGGTCCAGGCGCAGTCGAGGGTAGACCCGGTGCTCGCGCACGGTCTTGAAACCCACCGCGGTCAGGAAGCTCACGGGTATCAGGCACGCGGCTTTGGCTGAGTCGGGGTCCCCGCGGTACCCGAAGGCCTCGATCGCCCGCACCCCGCGACGCATCACGTCCTTCGCCGCGCTCTGGATGAGCACCCGCCCAATGCCCTGACCGGCGAATTCGGGGACCACCCGCGTGGTCATCAAGATCACGGCATCGGCAGACACAGGTGACGTGGGGAAGGCAGCCGACCGGGGCACCAGATACGGCGGCGCATAGGTCACGTACCCCGCGGGAACCTCGTCGACGTAGGCGATCTGGCCGACACTGCCCCATTCGAGCATCGCGGCTGACAGCCACGACTCCTTGTCCAGACCTGGGTCCCCTCGCTCGATGGACGCGGCCGCCAACGCGGGATCGAGCTCCCAGAAGATGCACGAAGCACACGGTTTCGGCACGTCCTGTACGCGATCCAGGGTCAGCGAGACGATCTGCCGCCCGGCACCACTCATGACGAGCCACCCCCCTGAGCAGGCACGGCTGCCCGGCGCTGTTTCATGTGAAACACGTCGCGGTCACCAGTCGGCCACCCGCATCAGAATGCTGCATGGGAGACTCCTACCACGGGCCGCACAGCGCGGCATACCCCCTGGTTCCAGCCACCCCAGTCGACGGGGCGAGGAGGATGGTCATGACCGACACAGCCGATCAGCTCTCGCACGCCCTCGCGCACCCCGCGGCCGCCCTCCGTGAGCCCTCGCTCGGCTCGCGCCTCGACCCGTGGGTGAAGTCCTACGCGCAACGCACCGCAGGCATGACCACCTCTGAGATCCGCGCACTGTTCTCCGTCGCCTCGCGTCCCGAGGTCGTCTCCCTTGCCGGCGGTATGCCGTACCTCTCGGCGCTGCCCATGGACACGGTCGCCGCCACCGTCGCACAGATGCTCGCGACGCAGGGGCTGACGGCTCTGCAGTATGGCTCCGGACAGGGCGACCCGACGTTGCGCGAGCAGATTCTTGAGGTCATGGCGCTGGAGGGGATCTCCGCCCATGCCGACGATGTCATGGTGACCACCGGGTCCCAACAGGCTTTGGACCTCGTGACGCGCATCTTCATCGACCCGGGCGATGTCGTGCTTGCCGAGGCGCCCAGCTATGTCGGAGCCTTGGGGGTCTTCGCGTCCTACCAAGCTGAGGTTGCCCATGTCGCCTCGGACAACGACGGCCTCGTGCCGCACGCCCTCGAGGAGCGCATCCGTGGACTGTTGGCCTCTGGCAAGCGGATCAAGTTCCTCTACACCGTCCCGAACTTCCACAACCCTGCTGGCACCACGCTATCCCCGCAACGCCGGCCACAGATCCTGGAGATCTGCCAGCGTCACGGGATCCTGGTCCTCGAGGACAACCCCTACGGCCTGCTCGGTTTCGATGGTGAGCCGCCTGCCGCCATGCGCTCCTTGTCCGAGGACGGGGTGGTCTATCTCGGAACTTTCTCCAAGACGTTCGCGCCCGGACTTCGCGTCGGCTGGGCACTTGCTCCCCATGCAGTGCGCGAAAAGCTTGTGCTGGCAAACGAATCGGCGATCCTGTGCCCATCCGCCTACGCGCAGATGACCGTGTCGGCCTACTTGGCCACCTGCGACTGGAAGGCCCAGATCAAGGTCTACCGCGAGCTCTACCGTGAGCGGCGCGATGCCATGATCGAGTCCCTGAGCGCTCGCCTCCCCCAAGCGAGCTGGACCCACCCTGAGGGCGGCTTCTACGTCTGGCTGACCCTGCCGGAGGGCCTCAACGCCAAAGCCATGCTGCCGAGGGCCCTCACCGAGCGAGTGGCCTACGTGCCGGGAACCGCCTTCTTCGCCGACGGCACCGGGCATCGCAACGTGCGGCTGTCCTACTGCTATCCCGATCCTGACCGCATCCGCGAGGGCGTTCGACGGTTCGCCGGCGTGGTGCAGTCCGAGCTGGAGCTGCTCGAGACCTTCGGCCCGTACGACGTGACCACTGGTCGCGCCGTTCGGTCCCGCGGCGTTCAGTCCCCCGCTGTCGACCTCTCATGATGCGCTCCGTGAGATCCTCAGCGGGCGCCCTACCCTCTTGTATCAACGCGTGGGCGCCTGCCCGCGTCCCCTTCGTCGTGAGGATGTCACCATGAGGCACGTCCTGGTTCTGGCCGGCGGTCTCAGCCACGAACGTGATGTGTCACTGCGGTCGGGCCGTCGCGTCGCTGACGCGCTCAGCCGTGCCGGCGTCGAGGTCCACGTGCGTGACGTGGACCAAACGCTGGTCGCAGCAATCATGAGCTCGCCCCCCGAGGTCGTCTGGCCGGTGCTTCATGGCGCGACTGGCGAAGATGGGGCCCTGCGGGATGTGTTGGCATCATTGGGTATTGCGTACGTCGGCTCTCGCCCGGCCTCCTGTCACCTCACGTGGGACAAGCCCGTCGCCAAGGCGTTGCTGGCTGCTGCAGGCGTCTCCACGCCGGCCGGTGTAGCACTCTCCCACGCCACTTTCCGAGAGCTCGGGGCTCCCGCGCTGCTGGAGTCTGTGGTCGACTCGCTCGGTCTGCCGCTGGCGGTGAAGCCCACGCGCGGGGGGTCCGCCCTTGGACTGACCATCGTCAGGTCCGCTGCCGATCTCCCGTCCGCGATGATTGCGGCTTATGCATATGGTGATATCGCCTTGATTGAACAGTTTGTTGCAGGGACCGAGGTGACGATCTCGATCATCGAGGACGAGCATGGCCAGGCGCGCAGCCTTCCCGCTGTCGAGATCGTGCCGGACGGCGGCGTCTACAGCTACGAGGCGCGCTACACCGCCGGTGCCACGGAGTTCTTCACCCCGGCACGGCTGAGCAGCTCGGCAGCCGACTCGGCTGCCGCCGCCAGCCTCACGGCCTACCGCACGCTCGGCCACCGGCACCTGAGCCGGGTTGACCTGATCATCGACGCCGACGAGCGTCCGTGGTTCCTGGAGGCCAACGTCTCCCCCGGAATGACGGAGACGTCACTTTTCCCGATGGCGATCGAGGCTGCCGGACTTGAAACGTCCGGCGTCTACGCCGGCATTGTTGAGCGCGCGCTGACGACCAGCTGACGTTCGCCCGTGGCGGCCCCCTGAGGACGACCGCCTGAGGACGACCGCCTGGCGTTTGCTCGTCGCTATCCGGTGGACTCAGGGTGCAAGGGTTCAGGCAGCCTAGGCCGGGGCAGGACCAAACATGGCAACGATCCGGTTGAGGTCCTCGACTGAGGCGAACTCGACGGTCAGCTTGCCCTTCCGTTGACCCAGGTTGATCCTCACCCTGGTATCAAAACGGTCGGACAGCCGGGAAGCCAGGTCATCCATCTGCGGGTGGCGAGCACCCGCCCGCGGCTTGCGAGCCCGGGGAGCATCATCACCACCGAGCGTGACGATCTCTTCGACGTTGCGCACCGAAAGGCCTTCGGCCACGATCCGCTGCGCCAGGCGCTCCATCGACGCACCGTCTGCGAGCCCGAGTAGGGCCCGGGCGTGGCCGGCACTCAAGACACCAGCGGCGACGCGGCGCTGGACCAATGGAGGGAGCTTGAGTAGACGCAGGGTGTTGGAGATCTGCGGCCGCGACCGACCTATCCGGGTCGCCAGCTCGTCGTGGGTGCAGCCAAAGTCGTCCAACAGCTGCTGGTAGGCGGCTGCCTCTTCCAACGAGTTCAGCTGGCTGCGGTGCAGGTTCTCGAGGAGGGCATCCCGCAAGAGGTCATCGTCGTCGGTGTCCTTGATGATCGTCGGGATGAACGCCAGACCGGCGGCCTGGGTGGCCCGCCAGCGACGCTCACCCATGATCAGTTCAAACTGGGGCCGCTCGTCCCCATCAGGGCTCTGACCTGCGGCGTTGTGGAGCTCCTCGGCCGGGATGGGCCGCACGACCACCGGCTGCAACACCCCCACCTCACGGATGGAGTTGACCAGCTCGGCCATGTCGTCGTCGTCGAAGACCTGGCGTGGTTGCCTCGGGTTCGGCCGGATGCTGAGCACCGAGAGCTCGGCGTAGCGGGCCCCGGGGACCGGTGCAAGATCGAGCCCTGACTCGTCTGGGTTGTCCATCGAGGTGGCGGTGATCGCCGCGTTGTCGCCGCTGAACCCACTGCCATTCGGCCCGACCCCTGAACCGTTGATCTGTTCGGAACCGTTCCGAGGTGTTTCACGTGAAACAGTCGTGGTCGAACCAGGTCGGCCAGCCGAGTTGTCCCTGAAGAAGACGTCCATCGGCCGGCTGCGGCCATCACCCGCCGGAGCCGTCGGGATGAGCGCTCCGAGTCCCCGACCCAGTGCACGACGCTTTTCACTCATATCCCTCGACCTCTCTGAACCACACACGACCGGAGCGAGTTTCCCGCCCGGGATGGATACACGCTAGTTGCTGTTCGGCGGAATACTCTGCGACACGTGGGTGGACGCCGTGCGGGCGCCCAAGACTGCGTCCTGGCCAGCCGCTCCGCGGTCCGCCAGCTCACCCGCCGCCTCGAGATAGGACAGAGCCCCACTGCTGGAGGGGTCATAGGTCATGACGGTCTGTCCATGGCTCGGGGCCTCCGAGATTCGCACTGAACGAGGAACTGTCGTCCGCAGCACGTGATCGGGAAAGTGAGTTCGTACTTCCTCGGCGACCTGGGCCGAAAGACGGGTACGCCCGTCATACATGGTCAGCAGAATGGTCGAGACGTGCAGTCCCGGGTTGAGGTGGCTCTTGATCAGCTCGATGTTCTTCAGCAGCTGAGAGAGCCCCTCCAGCGCGTAGTACTCGCACTGGATCGGGATGAAGACCTCGTCCGCCGCGACAAACGCGTTGACGGTGAGCAGTCCCAGGCTCGGCGGGCAGTCGATCAGCACGTAGTCGTAGCGTTCTTCGCCGCGCTCTGCCGTGCCGTCAAGGTAGGCGGTCAACGCGCGCTCCATCCGCATCTCGCGGGCCACCAGCGACACCAGCTCGATCTCGGCACCAGCCAGATCAATGGTCGCCGGGACACACCACAGGTTGGGAACGTCGACACACTCCTGCACCACGTCGACGACGGCCTTGCCGTCCACCAGGACGTCGTAGATGCTGGGGACGTCAGCATGGTGGTCGATTCCCAGTGCGGTGCTGGCGTTCCCCTGAGGATCAATGTCGACAACAAGGACGCGAAGCCCAGCTTGGGCGAGGGCGGCGGCAACGTTCACCGTGGTGGTTGTCTTACCCACCCCACCCTTCTGGTTGGCCACCGTCAAGACCCGGGTGTGGTCGGGCTTGGGGAAGATCTTGCCGGTCAGTGAGATCCGCCGGCGCGCGTCCTCCGCGACCGCCCGGGCCAGGGGCGTCTCCGCTCCGGGTTCCGGCAAGGACGCGGCGAGCTGCTCTCGCTCTGACAGCTGCTCAACGTATTCGTCGCGGGCTGTTTCACGTGAAACAAGGACGTCCGTGGGCGGCGTTCCGATCTCAGTGGTGACCGGCCGCTGTGTAGCGAATGCATGGCTCGGCGTGATGTCCCGCCCGGGCCACCCCAGGCCGGATGACGGCGCGCCAACTTCTGCCGAACCGTCCGAGGGCCAGCCAAGTCCGATGTGAGCCAATCCCGACGTCGTCACATGCCACCTCAATCTCTCGTCACAGCCAGAACTCTGACCGCCAACCCGCCTACCGTATCGGCTCCTGCCGACTCAATCCGTGATCAGCTTCGGCGTGTGCTTTTGGTTTTTGACTTCTTCCCTCCGGGCCGCCGGCTTGGGTGATCTCCCAGAACGACGCGGAGCACTGTCGTCTCCGGATCAATGACGCCGCGACCAAAGTTCTCAATGACTTCCGAAACGGCACCCATCCGGCGCAGCAGTGCGCGGTCGGTCTCCAGCTCTTCTGCGGCTTGCGACCCTTTCAGTGCCAACAGGGATCCGCCTGGCGACACCAACGGCAGACACCAGCGCGCCAGCTCGCTCAGTCGCGCCACAGCGCGAGCCGTGACGATGGGCGCGGTCAAGACTCCCCAGAACTGCTCGGCCCGCCCGCGATGAACCGTGACGTTTGTCAGCTCAAGCTCGTCGACTGCCCTGGACAGCCAGTTGGTCCGGCGCAACATCGGCTCGACCAGATGAAGGTCCAGGTCTGGGCGTGCGATGGCCAGCGCCAACCCGGGCAGGCCCGCCCCTGATCCCACGTCAATGACCTTCTGGCCAAGGTCAATTGCCGGATGGATGACCGCACAGTTGAGGACGTGCCGATCCCACAACCGGGGCACCTCGCGTGGTCCGATCAGACCATGGGAGACACCTGTGTCTGCCAGGATCGCCGCGAACCGCACAGCAAGCTCCAACCGGTCGCCAAAAACCTGGAGGGCTCCGGCGGGAGTTGGGGGAACCACTCGTTGCTCATCCTGTGGCGACTCGTCTGAAACCCCGGACCCTGTCGACGTGGGGTCACTCATGGAGATGTCACAGCACCAGCAGGGACTGTGCGGCACGTGACCCGTCGCAGCGGCGACGTTGGTCTCGGGCTGATTGCCTCACGAGTGCCGGTGTTGTTCGTCTGGCCTGTTTCACGTGAAACAGGCCAGTACGGCCGGTCAGTCACGCTGGCAGGATCACCACGTGCCGGTGCGGCTCAACGCCGTCTGACTCCGAACCCAGCCCGGCCGCCAGCACGGTGTCATGAACAACCTTGCGCTCGAACGCGGTCATGGGCTCCATCGACACCTGTTCTCCGGTGGTCTTCACTGAGGCGATAGCCGTTTGGGCAATGGCCACCACTGCCGCGCGACGCTGGGCCCGATGGCCGGCCACATCGAGCATGAGTCGGCTCCGTTCGCCGGTCGCGGCCTGAACCGCCAGTCTGGTGAGCTCCTGCAGTGCCTCCAGGACCTTGCCGTCAGGGCCGACCAGCCGGCGCGAGACACGGCCTTCCTCGGAGTCCACGATCGCCACCGCCGCACGGTCGCCGTCAACGTCCACATCGATGTCGCCATCCATGTCGGCGATATCCAGGAGCTGCTCCAGGAAGTCGGCTGCGACCTCACCTTCTCGCTCCAGCAGCGACGACCGCTTGGGCTTGCTCGGTGTGCCCTCGCTCGTCGTCTTCGGCGCACCGTCCTGGGGAACCTCGTCGTCCGGCGTGCTCACTAGCGGCGTTTCCACGACCGTCGAATCCACGACCGTCGAATCCACGACCGTCGAATCCACGACCGTCGAATCCACGACCGGTGGTGGTGTTGTCGCTGAGGCATCCTGCTCAGCAACTGTTGAAATGTCCTTTTCACACATTTTGTCTCCTGGTGATGCGGTCTGCCGGCCCGGGTCGGTCCGTGAAGGTATTGGGGTGTTGATGAACGTTCGCTACGCGTCGTCGTCTGTTGGGGCCGGCGGTGTCGGGCCCAGTTTGGGGTCGTTCGGCCCGGTGGGCTTGCCCCTGTTCTTGCGCTTGGGTTGCTGGCGCTGGCCCGACTTGGGCTTGGTCTCAGCGATCGGAGAGTCCTGGACGTCCTCGGTCTCACTGTCATGACTCAGCCCGGGGATGGAGAACTTCTTGTGCTCCTTGCCGCTCTTGAGCCGGCGTGCTTCCAAAGCCTTCTCAGCGGGTGAACCTGGGGCTGGCATCCGCCGAATGGTGTAGAACTGCTGGCCCATCGACCACACGTTCGTGGTCGTCCAGTAGAGCAGGACCCCGATCGGGAAGTTGATGCCCGAGAAGGCGAAGAACAACGGCATCAGGTAGAGCAGGACCTTCTGCTGCTTGGCGAACGGGTTGTCCAGCGCGTTGGCCGGCATGTTCTTCATCATCAACTGACGCTGGGTGGTGAACGTTGTGGCCGACATGAGGATGATCAGCACCACGGTGACGATCTGGGTGTTGAGGGGTAGTGGACTTTCACCGGCGCCCACGAAGTACGAAGAGAGTGGGGCGCCAAAGACTGTGGACCCCTCGGCTGAGCGAGCCAGATCCCGGGTCATGGGGCCGATCGGGTCCTGGATGCCCTTCGCGATCTTGGTCAAGCCCTGGAGCACCCTGAAGAGGGCGAAGAAGACCGGCGACTGCAACAGAATTGGCAGACACGACGAGAAGGGGTTGGTGCCTGTGCGCTTGTACAGACCCATCGTCTCCTGGGTCATCGCCTGCCGGGACTCAGGATCGGACTTGCCCTTGTACTTCTTCTGAATCTTCTGCATCTCGGGCTGGATGAGCTGCATCCGCCGGGAGGCGTGAATCTGCTTGACGAACAACGGGATCAGCACGATCCGGATGACAATGACCAAGCCCACGATGGAGAGGGACCAAGTGAACCCAGAGTCCTTCGGAAGGCCGATGAATGAGAAGGCTTGGTGGAAGTTGACCATCAGCCAGGCGACAACCCACTCGAGCGGGTAGAGCACGGTATCCAACGTCAGGTCCTCTGTTGTGGGTGAGCTGTTCGTTCACCAATGGGGTGGTGACCAGCCGGTATGCCGGTGGTCACCGACGTGCTCAGGTCTGTTGGGTGGGGCGAGCGGACGTGTGACGGTCATGAGAACCGATGGCATGGGGAACGTGGTCGACGCCGCCAGGGGTCCAGGGATGGCAGCGCAGGAGACGTCGCGCTGCGAGCCAGGAACCACGGATGAGGCCGAACCTCTCGATGGCGGTCAGCGCATAGGCCGAACAAGACGGGTAGAACCGACACGTCGGCGGCCGCATGGGAGACACCACGAGCTGGTAGGCCTTGATCAGCCAGATCGCGGGGGCAGCGACCATGGCACCTGCGGGCGGGAGTGGCATACGAGCGTCAGTGTCCTTCCTGGGACGCAACCCGGCGCATGACCATGGCCAGCAGTTTGTCCAGCTCTTCGCCCACAGCGCTGGTCGGCGTTCCCGGCAGATCAGCGTTCGCACGGACAACCAGGTCGACACCGGCGGGTAGTTGACCCATCCGTGCACTCATGAGAGCCCGCAGGACCCGCTTGGTACGGTTCCGGACCACCGCGTTGCCCACTGCCTTGGAGACGACAAAACCGACCCGTGGCGGTTGACCCGCGCGCGCGTCGGTCGAGTTGGCATGCACCACCATCAGATGGCTGCCCGAACGAGATCCGCCTGCTCCGCGTGCCCCCCGGAAGACTGCGGCGAAATCAGCGGCGGTTCGCAGCCGATGACGCCCGGGCAGCACGCTTCGAGCCTCAGGCGGACAGTTCGGAGCGACCCTTGTGGCGACGAGCAGCCAGGATGGCGCGCCCGGCCCGGGTCCGCATACGCAGACGGAAGCCGTGGGTCTTGGCCCGGCGACGGTTGTTCGGCTGGAACGTGCGCTTGCTCACGAGGTTTCTCCGTTACTGCACAGCCATGCGTGGATCTGTGCTGAAGGTGGTGCGGGGTACAAAGTCGGACGATGCCGACGCGGACAGACAAAACAGGACTGCCGCAGTCATGCGAGAGTGGCCGTCAACACAGGCCTCGTCCAAGGTACGGGAATCGACAGGGCACGGTCAAACTCATCAGGTGTGGCGAGTCTGCGGCAACCACGGACAACGAAAACCGCCTATGGTGAACCAACACCGCTGCCCCTGTCAGGCGACACGCCGAGTGACACGTTTTTTTCTGAAGAAATCGACTGAAGAAATCACCAATGAGATCCGTGTGTGGTCGCCCTGATCTGAGGGCAGTGGCCGTGTTGGCGTCGCGTCTTTCGCAACTTCGCGCATTATGCACAATCTGTGGATAACTATGTGGAGACAGGGCATACGATGCTCCCCAGTCGCACCGACCAGAGCGATGGGATCAGGGCAAGAGGAGTGGGGCCGTACCGATCGTGACTGAACAACCTATTGATTTCGGCCACGTCTGGCACAGCGCGCTGACCGCCCTGGACGCCGACGGTCTGCCCCCGACCCAGCGGGCCTTCCTGCGCCAAGCCAAGTTTGTGGGGCAGTTGGACCAGACCGCCCTGCTGGCCGTACCAGACGACTTCACCAAGGACATCATTGAGACCAAGGTGCGCGAACAGGTCATCGCCGAGCTGAGCCGCCAGTTGGGCACTGAGATCCGTCTCGCCGTCACTGTTGATCCATCCTTGCGCTCTGAGAACGAGGTTGAGCAGGATGACGCCAGCGACCTGGCCAGTCTGACGGAGCTTGAGTCCGAGGACTCCACCGACCTGGATTCCCCGTTCAGCCCGTTCCGTACGGTGATCCCCGACGCTTCCAGCGCCACAGCGACCGGTCGACCACGGATCGCCGACCGTGAGGCAAATGAGGTCGAAGCGGCCCGGCTCAACCCGAAATACACCTTCGACACCTTCGTTATCGGTGCCAGTAACCGCTTCGCCCACGCGGCTGCCGTTGCGGTGGCTGAAGCGCCGGCCAAGGCGTACAACCCGCTGTTCGTCTACGGCCAGTCCGGACTGGGCAAGACCCACCTGCTGCATGCGATCGGCCACTACGCGCGCAACCTGTATCCGAACGTCCGCGTGCGGTACGTGAACTCCGAAGAGTTCACCAACGACTTCATCAACAGCATCCGTGACGACAAGGCCTCGTCCTTCCAGAGCCGATATCGCAATGTTGACGTGCTGCTGATCGACGACATCCAGTTCCTACAGGGCAAGGTGCAGACCCAGGAGGAGTTCTTCCACACCTTCAACGCCCTGCACAACGCCAACAAGCAGGTGGTGATCACCTCAGATCTGCCGCCCAAGCAGCTGAGTGGCTTCGAGGAGCGGATGCGTAGCCGTTTTGAGTGGGGCCTGCTCACCGACGTCCAGCCCCCCGACCTCGAGACTCGGATCGCCATCCTTCGTAAGAAGGCGATCCAGGAGAAGATGACCACCCCTGATGAGGTGCTGGAATTCATCGCCAGCAAGATCTCGACGAACATTCGCGAGCTCGAGGGTGCGCTCATCAGGGTCACTGCGTTCGCCAGCCTCAACCGTCAGCCCGTCGACCTCAATCTGGCCGAGATCGTGCTCAAGGACATCTTCCCCTATGACCTGGGGAGCC
Organism: Phycicoccus sp.; assembly: GCA_012927555.1. Lineage (GTDB taxonomy): Bacteria > Actinomycetota > Actinomycetes > Actinomycetales > Dermatophilaceae > UBA4719. The sequence goes on along the minus strand of JABBOX010000139.1, from coordinate 29,586 downwards.
AAATCACGTCCGCGACGATCATGGCGCAGACCGCGGTCTACTTCGGTCTGACCATTGAGGACCTCTGCGGCTCGTCGCGCTCCCGTGTGTTGGTCACGGCCAGGCAGATTGCGATGTATCTCTGCCGTGAGCTCACCGACCTGTCCCTGCCCAAGATTGGACAACAGTTCGGGGGGCGGGATCACACCACGGTGATGCACGCCGACCGGAAGATCCGAAAACTGCTGTCTGAGCGTCGCGCGATCTACAACCAGGTCACCGAGCTGACCAACCGGATTCGGAACCAGTCCCGCTGACCCGCGGCACCACACCATGTGACGTAACACTCCCTGTGCGACAAGGGCTTGTTCACGGCTGTCCGCCGAGTGTTACCTGTCCGTTACCAACCCTTTTGTCCACTTGTTGTCCACAGTCTGGGGATAACTCTGGGGATACGCAGGATTACTTACCGCAAGCAGTGCTGGGGACAGTGCGGGGACAACCCGTGGATGAGCAGCCTTCTTCTGTGGATAACCAGCGGATCTCAGGACCTGCCTTGTGGACAGCTCGGCGTCGTCCACACCGGCCATGACTTATCCACGGCCATCATCCACGGGTCATCCACAGGGCCACGTGCCCTGCCACCTGCGACAACAGTGGTTGTCCACACGATCCACAGGCCCTACTACAACGATGAGATCTAGGAAGATGGGTTCGGCCCCGAGTACTTGGGGATAGCGCCCCGGGGACAGTGCCCTCACAAGAAGTTGGTCATGACCAAGTTCCTGATAGGTGTTGGCCGGGGGTCTTTGTGGCATTAGGGTCAGTGCGCACCTCTGTGTGCAGGCTGGTATCACTCGTATGTGTCGAAGGGCGGGTCACCGATGAAGTTTCGGGTCGAACGCGATGTTCTCGCGGAGGCTGTGACGTGGGTTGCCCGCGGCCTGCCCAATCGCCCGCCGGTCCCCGTGCTGGCAGGTGTGCTGATCGAGGCAAGCGATGAGGGAACACTGACCTTGTCTGCTTTCGACTACGAGGTCTCGGCCAAGATCACCGTCGCCGCGGAGGTCGCCGAGCCGGGCACGGTTCTGGTCCTGGGCAGGCTCCTTGCTGATATCTCCCGCAACCTGCCGAACCGTCCCGTTGACGTGACCACCGACGGCAGCAAGGTCCAGGTCACCTGTGGTTCGAGCCGGTTCAGCCTGCTTCTGATGCCATCTGACGACTACCCCACCTTGCCGGCCTCGCCAGCCATCAGCGGCACCATCGCCGGCGATGTCTTCACCCAGGCCGTTGCCCAGGTGTCGATCGCTGCCGACCGGGGCGACACCCTGCCCATCTTGACCGGTGTGCGGATCGAGATCGAGGGCGACAAGATCACCCTCCTCGCCACCGACCGCTACCGGTTGGCCATGCGTGAGCTGACCTGGAACCCAGAGGTCAGCGATGCCAGTCATGTTGCCCTCGTGCCTGCGCGGACGTTGTCGGACACAGCCAAGGCTCTCGGCGCCTCGGGTTCTGTCGAGATTCACCTCGGTGGTGCGGCCGATGGGCTGATCGGGTTCGAGGCAGGACAACGCCGCTCGACCACTCGGCTCCTCGATGGCGAGTACCCCAAGGTCACCTCAATCTTTCCCTCCAGTGCCGACACCGAGTCGGTCATCGAGACGGCCGCCCTGGTCGAGGCGGTCAAACGAGTCGCGCTGGTGGCTGAACGAAACACTCCTGTCCGCCTCCGCTTCAGTGAGGGCCAGGTTGTCATCGAAGCCGGCGCCGGTGATGACGCCCAGGCCAGTGAAGCCGTCGAGGCCGTGACGACCGGGCCTGAGATCGAAATTGCCTTCAACCCCCAGTTCCTGCTGGATGGGCTGGGAGCGGTTGGCACGGCATACAGCCGCCTGTCTTTCACCCAGAGCAGTCGTCCAGCCGTGCTCTCGGGCCAGGCCGAGCTCGGCGGTGAGGCCGACACGTCCTACCGTTACGTCCTGATGCCCGTCCGCTTCGCCAGCTAGATCCCCTTCACAGCAGCACCCCTCACCGTAAACACCTCACCATCAGAGGAGCCACCTCATGCGCATCGGTCTCATCGGCTTGGGCAAGATGGGCGGCAACATGCGCGATCGGATTCGCGCCGCCGGCCACGAGGTCATCGGCTACAGCCGCTCCTCCACCAGCCGTGACGCCGACAGCCTCGAGGAGCTGGTGGCCGCACTACCGACTCCCCGAGTCGTGATCGTCATGGTGCCGGCCGGTGCTGCGACCACCCAGACCATCACTGCTCTGGGGGACCTTCTTTCCCCGGGCGACCTGGTTGTGGATGGTGGGAACAGTAAGTTCACCGACGACATCGTGCACGCGCAGGAGCTCAAGGACAAAGGGATCGGGTTCGTCGACTGCGGCGTCAGCGGCGGGGTGTGGGGCAAGGAGAACGGCTACGGCCTGATGTGTGGCGGTGATGCTCAGCACGTCGAGATGGTCATGCCGATCTTTGACGCCCTCCGTCCCGAGGGCCCTCGTGACGAGGGTTTCGTCCACGCCGGCGAGGTTGGTTCCGGGCACTACGTCAAGATGGTTCACAACGGCATCGAGTACGGCCTCATGCAGGCCTATGCCGAGGGGTTCGAGCTGCTGATGGCCAAGGACAGCGTCAAGGACGTTCCAGGCAGTTTCAAGGCTTGGACCCGGGGCACCGTCGTGCGCTCATGGTTGCTGGACCTCATGGTCAAGGCGCTCGAGGAAGACCACGACCTCGGTCAGATCCGGGGCTATGTCAACGACTCGGGTGAGGGTCGCTGGACCGTGGAAGAAGGCATCGCACACGCGGTGCCGATGCCAGTCATCACGTCGGCGCTGTTCGCCCGCTTCTCCTCGCGGCAGGATGACTCGCCGCAGATGAAGGCCGTGGCCGCGCTGCGCTTCCAGTTCGGCGGACACGCGGTCACCAAGGCCGGCGAGACCGGTGTGCTGACCGATCACTGACCAACAGTGACGCAACCGTGCACCTGAGGCATCTGTCGGTCGTCGACTTCCGCAGCTATGCCGAGGCCGAGTTGCCGCTGACTCCCGGGGTCACCACCATGATCGGGCTCAACGGGCAGGGCAAGACCAATCTGGTTGAGGCCGTCGGCTACATCGCCACGCTTGGCTCTCATCGTGTGGCCAGCGACGCGCCGTTGGTTCGGTTCGGTGCCCAACAAGCCATTGTCCGGGGCGCGGTGATCCGAGAGGGGCGCGAGACGCTGGTCGAGATCGAGATCAACATCGGCCGGGCGAACGGCAGCCGCAACAGGGCACGACTCAATCGTTCACCGGTCCCCCAACCGCGCGAGGTCCTGGGGACCTTACGAACGGTGATGTTCGCGCCCGAGGACCTAGCGCTGGTCAAAGGCGACCCCTCCGAGCGGCGTCGCTTCCTGGATGAGCTACTGGTGGCGCGTCAGCCGCGCTGGGCCGGGGTCAGGGCCGACTACGACAAGGTGCTCAAGCAACGCAACGCACTTCTGAAGTCGGCGGCGCCGGCCCTACGCAAGGGTGTCCGGCGAACCCGCGGGTTCTCCACAATGTCATCCACAGGTTTATCCACACCCCCTGTGGATGACATTGTGGATGACACCGATGGCGCTTTGCATACTCTGGATGTGTGGAACACCCATCTCGCCCGGGTTGGCGCGCAACTGCTCTATGCGCGGCTACGACTCATGCGGGACCTGGCGCCCTACCTCGCGGCTGCGTATGACGAAGTCAGCGCCGTGACGTCGGATGCCCGCATCGCCTACAGGTCGTCGTTGCGCGAGGAGGCCTCCCTCAACATCGCCCGAGGCGCGGTGCCGGAGATGGATGAGCTGCACGATGAGCTCCTGGCCTCCCTCGAGGCAGTGCGAGTCAACGAGATCGAGCGTGGCATCTCACTGGTCGGCCCGCACCGGGACGATGTTGTGCTCACCTTGGGCAAACTGCCGGCCAAGGGCTACGCAAGCCACGGCGAGTCCTGGTCATTCGCCCTCGGCCTTCGGCTGGCGGCGTACCAGCTGTTGCGTCACGACCTCGGCGAGGACCCCGTGCTGATCCTGGATGACGTCTTTGCCGAGCTCGACTCGGGCCGCCGCGAGCGGCTGGCTGGGTTGGTCACGGACTGTGAGCAGGTGTTGATCACGGCGGCCGTGCCCGGCGACGTGCCCAAGGTCCTGTCCAGCTCCGGCACGACGTATCGCGTGACCCTGGGTCAGGTGGTCCGTGCCGACTGACGAACACCCGGGGCGACGGCACCACCGTGAGCACGCTGGCGACGACCCGCTACCCGACGACGCGGTATCGGTGGTCGGTACCGGCACCGCGCCGGACGCGGACGTCGCCACGAGTGATGTCGCCACGAGTCAAAACCCCACCGTGGTCGATGACCCGGCTGCTGACACAGCCGATGTGGCCGCGGCATCGGCCCTGGCTCGTGCTCGTGAAGCCGCCCGGGCAAAGGGCCTGCGCCCTGGCAGCAGGCCGATGCGCAAACGACGAGCTCCGGGCCAACAAGGCCATGGCACAGAAAGCTCCGCAGGTTCTGGTCGCGACCCGGCGTCGCTCGGCGACCAGATGGACCGCCTGCTGCTCGATCGTGGATGGAACGTGGACGTCGCTGTTGGTGCGGTGATGGGTCGCTGGGCGGACATCGTCGGCTCGAACGTCGCCGAGCACTGCAAGCCGGTGACGTTCAGCGACGGAGTCCTGACCGTTCGCGCGGACTCGACGGCGTGGACCACCCAGATGCGGCTGATGTCGTCGACGATCCTCGGGCGGCTCGAGACCGAGGTTGGCAAGGACGCCGTCATGGAACTTCGGGTGCAGGGACCGAGTGCGCCGTCATGGAACAGGGGGCCCCGAAAGTCGACCGGCCCCGGTCCTCGCGACACCTACGGCTGACCCTCGCGACACCTGCGAGGGGCCCCGCTACGTAGGGGGACTAGGGACTACCGGTTTATTTACCGGAAAATGGCGTTGGCGGGCCTCCTGAGCAACCTCTTGTCTGTCCCGACGGGTAGACTCAGAGACAATTCGGCGGCCTTCCTGACGAGGTGCCAGGGGACGATTCGTGTCGTATGACTCGGACCCCCCTTGGGACAGCGACACGTCTGGTGTGGCCGCTTCCCGTGCCCGACCCCGGACGACGCACCGCGATGCACGCGCCAGGGTCTCGCGCGAACCACGTGACAACCGCATGAAGCCAAAAGGAGCACAGTGTCCGAGGTCAGCCCAGAGAACCTGCCCGACCCTGAGAGTGCACCCGAGGCCACATCAGCCAAGGCACCCAAAACCAAGGCACCCAAAACCAAAGGCCCGGCATACGACGCGAGCGCCATCACCGTCCTCGAAGGGCTGGAAGCGGTCCGCAAACGCCCCAGCATGTACATCGGTTCCACCGGTGAGCGCGGTCTGCATCACCTGGTGTGGGAGGTCGTCGACAACTCCGTGGACGAGGCGCTCGCCGGCTACGCGGACCACATCGAGGTCACCCTGCTTTCAGACGGTGGGGTCAAGGTCGTGGACAACGGCCGTGGCATCCCGACCGACATCATGGTCGGTGAGGGCAAGCCGGCCGTGGAGGTTGTGCTCACGCAGCTGCACGCCGGCGGCAAGTTCGGTGGCGGCGGCTACACGGTCTCAGGTGGGCTTCACGGAGTCGGCATCTCCGTGGTCAACGCACTCTCTGACAGGGTCGACGTCGAGGTCCGGCAGCGTGGCCACGTCTTCCGTCAGACGTTCCTGGTGGGTGCGCCCGCAGCCGACCTGTCCAAGGACGAGACCACTGACGCGACCGGCACCACGGTCACCTTCTGGGCCAGCCCCGACATCTTCGAGACCACAACCTATGAGTACGAGACCCTGCGCGCACGGTTCCAGCAGATGGCGTTCCTGAACAAGGGCCTGACCATCACCCTGACCGACGAGCGCCCCCGAGCCATCGAGGCGGCCGAGGCCGAGGCTGAGGACGAGGCCGAGGGACTGGATGAGGTTGAGGTTGAGGACAAGCCGGTCAAGCCACGCACCGTCTCCTACCGCTACGAGGACGGCCTGGTCGACTACGTCAAGCACCTCGTCTCATCCAAGCGTTCCGAGCCGGTGCACCCTGAGGTCATCTCCTTCGAGCTCGAGGACACCACGAAGCACATGTCCCTCGAGGTCGCCCTGCAGTGGACCAGCGCGTACTCCGAGTCGGTTCACACCTACGCCAACACCATCAACACCCACGAGGGCGGCACTCACGAAGAGGGCTTCCGGGCGGCGATGACCAAGCTGGTCAACGACTTCGCCCGCAACCAGAAGCTTCTCAAGGACAAGGACGAGAACCTCACTGGTGATGACATCCGCGAAGGCCTGACCGCCGTCATCTCGGTCAAGCTCGCCGAGCCGCAGTTCGAGGGCCAGACCAAGACCAAGCTCGGCAACTCCGAGGTCAAGGGGTTTGTCCAGCACGCCATGACCGACGAGCTCGGCCACTGGTTGAGCGCTCACCCCAATGAGGGGAAGGACATCGTCCGCAAGTCCGTTCAGGCGGCTGCGGCACGGATGGCGGCCCGCAAGGCCCGCGAGGCAACGCGCCGCAAGGGCCTGCTCGAGTCCGGCGGGCTGCCGGGCAAGCTCCGCGACTGCCAGAGCAGTGACCCCACCATCAGCGAGGTCTTCATCGTCGAGGGTGACTCCGCCGGCGGTTCCGCGGTTCGAGGGCGCAACCCGCACAACCAGGCGATCCTGCCGATCCGCGGCAAGATCCTCAACGTCGAGAAGGCCCGCATCGACAAGGTGCTGGCCAACAACGAGGTCCAGGCCCTCATCTCGGGCTTCGGCACCGGCATCGGTGAGGACTTCGACCTGGCCAAGGCGCGCTATCACAAGATCGTCCTGATGGCCGACGCCGATGTTGACGGCCTACACATCCGGACCCTGTTGCTGACGTTGCTGTTTCGCTTCATGCGCCCGCTCATCGAGGCCGGCTACGTCTACCTGGCGCAGCCGCCACTCTTCCGTCTCAAGTGGAGCAACCACCCGCACGAATACGCCTACTCCGACCGCGAACGCGACTCGAGGGTTCAGGCCGGGCTGAGTCAGGGCTGGCGGCTGCCCAAGGATGCCGGCATCCAGCGCTACAAGGGTCTGGGTGAGATGGACTACCAGGAGCTGTGGGAGACCACGATGGACCCTGACCACCGGATCCTGCTCCAGGTCACCCTCGACGACGCCGCGGCCGCAGACGAGATCTTCGCGATTCTCATGGGCGAGGACGTCGAGAGCCGGCGCAGCTTCATCCAGCGCAACGCCCGCGACGTGAGATTCCTTGATATCTAGCACGACCCGCACTGCGCGTTGTGGCCAGAGCCAGCCGCACGGCATACACGATCTTGAAACGCACGAGAAAGTAAGGGAAGCACGTGACTGAGCAGCCGCCGATCATTGAGACCGACCGCATCGAGCCGGTCGACATCAACCTGGAGATGCAGCGCAGCTACATCGACTACGCGATGACGGTCATCGTCAGTCGTGCGCTCCCGGACGTGCGCGACGGCATGAAGCCCGTGCACCGCCGGGTCGTCTACGCGATGTATGACGGGGGCTACCGTCCCGACCGCGGCTACAACAAGTGCTCGCGCGTCGTCGGCGAGGTGATGGGTCAGTACCACCCGCACGGTGACGCCTCGATCTATGACGCGTTGGTGCGGCTGGTCCAGGACTGGTCGCTGCGCTACCCACTGGTCGACGGGCAGGGCAACTTCGGCTCACCCGGTGACGACCCGGCGGCGGCGCCGCGATACACCGAGTGCCGGATGGCGGCACTGGCCATGGAGATGGTCCGCGACATCGACCAGGACACGGTCGACTTCAAGGACAACTACGACGGCAAGACGCAGGAGCCGACGGTCCTGCCGAGCCGGTTCCCGAACCTGCTGGTCAACGGCTCGGCCGGTATCGCGGTCGGCATGGCCACCCAGATCCCGCCGCACAACCTCCGCGAGGTCGCAGCCGGCGTCCAGTGGTTCCTGCAGCACCCTGAGGCCCCTCGCGAAGAGCTCCTCGCCTACGTGATGACCCAGATCCAGGGACCGGACTTCCCCACCGGGGCGCTCATCCTGGGCCGCAAGGGCATCGAAGACGCCTACCGCACCGGCCGAGGCTCGATCATCATGCGCGCCGTGGTCGAGGTCGAGGAGATCCAGAACCGCATCTGCCTGGTGGTGACCGAGCTGCCCTACCAGGTCAACCCGGACAGCCTCGCGCAGAAGATCGCCGAGCTGGTCAAGGAAGGGCGCCTGGCCGGGATCGCCGACATCCGCGATGAGACTTCAGGGCGCACCGGCCAGCGGTTGGTGATCGTGCTCAAACGCGACGCCGTGGCCAAGGTCGTGCTCAACAACCTCTACAAGCACACCCAGCTGCAGACCACGTTCGGTGCCAACATGCTGGCGCTGGTCGACGGCGTGCCACGCACGCTGCCGCTGAGCGCGTTCATCCGGCACTGGGTCGACCACCAGATCGACGTCATCCGGCGCCGGACGGCGTTCCGCCTGCGCAAGGCCGAGGAAGAGGCGCACATCCTGCGCGGCCTGCTCAAGGCCCTGGATGCACTCGACGCGGTCATCTCTTTGATCCGCGCCTCAGCCACGGTCGAGGTTGCCCGCGACGGTCTGATGGAGATGCTCGGGATCGATGAGATCCAGGCACAGGCGATCCTCAACATGCAGCTGCGTCGTCTGGCTGCCCTTGAGCGCCAGAAGCTGATTGACCGCCACGACGAGCTGCAGGCGATGATCGACGAGTTCACCGACATCCTTGCGTCGCCGCAGCGACAGCGGACGATTGTCAGCGAGGAGCTCACCGAGATCGTCGCCAAGTACGGTGACGACCGCCGCACCAAGATCGTGCCCTTCGACGGTGACATGTCGATGGAGGACCTCATCCCCGAGGACGACGTTGTCGTCACGATCACCCGGGGCGGTTACGCCAAACGCACCAAGGTCGACCTCTATCGCTCGCAGCATCGCGGTGGCAAGGGAGTCAAGGGCGCCACTTTGCGCAGCGACGACATTGTGGAGCACTTCTTCATCACGACCACCCACCGGTGGCTGCTGTTCTTCACCAACCTCGGACGGGTCTATCGCGCGAAGTCGTACGAGCTTCCTGAAGGCAGCCGGGATGCCAAGGGCCAGCACGTCGCCAACCTCATGGCCTTCCAGCCGGGTGAGCAGATCGCCCAGGTTCTCGCCCTGCAGGACTACGTGACCGACCCCTACCTGGTGCTCGCCACCCGCAACGGGCTGGTGAAGAAGACCCGTCTCTCGGAGTACGACTCCAACCGCTCCGGCGGCCTGATCGCGGTCAACCTGCGCGACGGCGACGAGCTGGTCGGGGTCGGCGTGGCCTCGGCCGACGACGACTTGTTGCTCGTGTCGGTGAAGGGTCAGTCGGCCCGGTTCAGTGCGGACGACGCCACCTTGCGGCCGATGGGGCGTTCCACCAGTGGTGTGATCGGCATGAAGTTCCGCAATGGCGATCACCTCTTGTCGATGAGCGTGATCGTGGACGGTTCCGACCCCGACGTGTTCGTGGTGTTCGAGAATGGCTTGGCCAAGCGGACCCTGGCCTCGGCCTACACGGCCAAAGGCCGCGGCATCCTCGGCGTGAAGGTCGCCCAGCTCTCCGATAGGGGCGGCGACCTGGTCGGCGCACTGACGGTGGACGAGGAGGACGAGGTCATGGTCGTGATGGAGAGGGGCAAGATCGTTCGCTCTCGCGTCGACGAGGTGCGTCGAACCGGCCGCAACACGATGGGTGTGCAGTTCGCGACACCGGACAAGCGCGACTCGATCGTCGCGGTGGCGCGCAACGCCGACCGTGGCATCGACGACGAGACCGAGGACGACGCAGAGATCAATGACGCCGAGATCAACGACGGTGGTTCGGGACCCGACGGGGACCCGGCGACAGACGCCGTTGCCCCAACCGTGACCGAAGGCCCCCCCAAAACCACACCCAAGGCGGGTAGCGTTGCGTCGGAGCAGGATGAGGTCGACAACGGCACGGGAGGCAGCGAGTGACTACGGCAGGCTCGAGCAGCACTTCGCTACGCGCTGAGGGCTCACCGCGCACCGCTGACGCGGCCGGTGACATGTCGCGACAAGAGGCTGCCCGCTCTGCGGCACCTCGCAGGGTCAAGCTCAGCGTCTCGCGGGTCGATCCCTGGTCGGTGATGAAGTTGTCGTTCCTGCTGTCGGTCGCTGTTGGCATCGCCGGCGTCGTCATGGTGGCAGTTCTGTGGATGGTTCTGTCCGGCATGGGCGTGTTCGCGGATATCAACCGCACCGTCGAAGAGGTGCTGAACTCCAGCAACGGTTCCACGTTCGACCTCATGGACTACATCGGCCTCGGTCGCGTGGTCTCGTTGTCGATCGTCATCGGTGTCATTGACGTCATCCTGATGACTGCAATCGCGACGTTGGGCGCCTTCTTGTACAACGTCTGCTCCAGCCTCGTCGGGGGCCTGCAGCTCACGCTGACGGACGACTGAGACAGCTGACCATTCGGTGGATCAAGGCCCGGCCGTCAGCGTGATCCGATGGCGCGCCAGGGCCGTTTTGGATGGGACCACACGGGTGAGGTAGCCTCGGGCCTCGCGCGCCTGTGACTCCCTTCGGGTCTGGCGCGATGGAGATGGCGAAGGGGCCTATAGCTCAGACGGTTAGAGCGCTTCCCTGATAAGGAAGAGGTCGGAGGTTCAAGTCCTCCTAGGCCCACTGGCGCCATACGGCCCCTGACATGCGGAAACGCGGTCAGGGGCCTTTGCCTTGCCCTCCGGGCCGGGGCCCGATGGCTCCCTCAGGGTTTCGTGCTTTACCGAGCTCCCGGGGCGGATCGAGTCCTAGCTGTACTCAGCCGGCGGAAGGCTTGCGCACAACGCCCTCACCGAACACCTCGTCGAAGTCGGACGCCAAGAGCGGTCGACCGAAGAGCCATCCCTGGGCAGCGTCACACCCCTGCTCGCGCAACAGTGCGGCCTGGCTGGGCCGCTCCACCCCTTCAGCGATGAGGGTCATCCCCAAGGCATGGCCCATGGCGATGATCGAGTTGACGATGGTCGCCGACGACTCGTCAACGTCCATCAACGAGACGAAGGACCGATCGATCTTGAGCACGTCGATGTCGGTCCGTTGGAGATGTGACAGCGACGAGTACCCCGTGCCGAAGTCGTCGATGGACAGCTTCACGCCCAGGTCCCGCATCCGGCCAAGGTTGCGGTTTGCCGTTCCGTTCCCGGTGAGCAGCGCGGTCTCGGTAACTTCAAGGCTGAGGTGCTGCGGCGCGATTCCCGTCCGACGCAGAGCCTCGCTGAGCGCATTGACCACGTCGTCGTGCTCGAGGGTGCGTGCGGACAGGTTGACCGCGATGGTCGCTCCCTGCTCGCACCACTGCGCGCCCCTCCGGCAGGCCTCTTGGAGCACCCAACAGTCCACCGCTGAGATAAGCGAGCTGGCTTCGGCGATCGGGATGAACTCATCGGGCGACAGGAGTCCGAATCCGGGGCGTTCCCAGCGGACCAAAGCCTCCGCGCCGATCACCCGTTCGTCGGCCAGCGACACCACCGGCTGGTAGAGGACCCGAAGCTCTTGTTGGTTGATGGCCCGGCCCAACGCGTTGCGCACGGAGAACTTGGTGTCCACGACCAGCTGCATCGACTCGTCGAAGACGGCGGTACGAGCCTTGCCGCGAACCTTCGCGTGATACATCGCGAGGTCCGCCTGGCGAAGCAGGTCCTCGGAGGTGGCAGTGCTGTCGGACGTCGTGGCCAGACCGATGCTGGCACTCACGACCGCGTGATGCTCCCCGATGGGGAAGGGTGCGCCGAGCTGACTTCCAATTCGGTCGGCGATGCCCGGCGTACCCGCGCTGTCGGGGCCGTTCTGGCACACGACGACGAACTCGTCACCGCCCAGGCGGGCGACGAAGTCTCCCTGGCGCAGGCACACGCGGATTCGCTGGCCCGCCAGCACGAGAAGCTCGTCGCCGACGGCGTATCCAAGGCTGTCGTTGACCTGTTTGAAGCCGTCCAGGTCGACGTACAGGATGGTCAACCCCCGCCCGACGCGAGCGGAGGTGGAGAGCGACTGGTCGAGGTGTCGGATCAGGGCGACCCTGTTGGGCAGGCCCGTCAACGTATCCAGCATCACCTGTTGGCTCAGCACATCGCGGAGGCCACGCATCTCGCCCGAGGAGACGTCAATCGATCGCTTGAGCATGTCGCGCTCGTCGTCGGCAGCGGCATACGCGGTGCTGAGGACGTCCAGAAACTCGCGCCAAGCCGTCGGTGACGGGGTGCCCTCGCGATCGAGGTCCAACTTGCTCAACTGTCCAACCAGGATGCGATGCAGCTTGGCGGTGTCTTTCATGCTGCCCGCTCTCGGAAGATGGCGATCGTCATGGTCGGGTTGTGAAGGTCGTCATTGACGGGACATCCTGAGATCGCAAGGGGGTGGGGGACAAGGTGACGTCGTCGAAGGAGGCCGCAACCTGGCGGTCCGCTGGGTTGCGGTGCGCCAAACGGGTGCATTCAGATGTTGCTCCGATGTTACGCGCGGATCTACCTTCGTGTCGGTTCAGCGCCACAGGGGGCGTTCGTGTCGTGGCGGGGACGCATGGGTAGGTGAGCCCAGGTCCCGATTCGTGCCCAATCCGGTTCCCGAATAGACTGCCATTCACGCTGGCACGTTCCCGCCCGCTTCCCTGACAAGGAAGAAGTCAGAGACTCGCGTCAACGTGTGCCAACATCTCCCAGCGTGTCTGTGACCCGCGACGAGCTGCACGAAGGAGTACCAGCCATGAAGAAGATCCTGTTGTTGATCGCGACGGCAGCCGGCGTCCTGGCCATCCAGAAGAAGCTCAAGGACCAGCAGGCTGAGCAGGACCTTTGGGCTGAGGCGACGGACGAGGTTTAGGCTTGAACAAGCAATACTGAAGACACTCGGGGACATAGCTCAATTGGTAGAGCGCCTGCTTTGCAAGCAGGAGGTCCGGGGTTCGATTCCCCGTGTCTCCACCCCCGGTCAGAGGCCCTGTCGGTATGACGGGAAGGGCCTCAGACATCCCTCTGCTCAAGCAGAGCGAGACGTCTTCCCGAGACAGAGGCCAAGACCCTGAGTGCCTCCTTGGCACGCAGAAGCATCCAAGCGACCTCGCCGATCGCCGCCGAAAGGCTGTGGATAATGTGGATTCGCAGACTCAGCGATCCTCTGCGATACTCACCGCGATTGCTACGTAGGCGGGGGTACCGGATTCGCATCTCTTGGCTGTCAACCCTCACGAACGAGCGCATTTCGTTCGTGGCACTGCACTTTGTTGCACCCTTCACCTAAGGACTAGCCGATGCTGAATCACCCACCCATGTTGATCACTGCCGTTGCGGCTCTTGCGGTGGGGCTGTCTGCCTGCGCGGGCGGATCCGGCGTGGCTGCGAAGTCCTCGTCCGCCACCGGCGCGAGCACGCCGACCATCACCCCCACCACGACCAGCCCGACGACCCCTCTCGCCGGAACGCGGACCACCGTTGAGGTCCGGGCGGCTCTGCTCGCGCTGGATGACCTGCCGTCCGGCTTCGCGATCGAGCCGGCAGGCGCCAGTGGAGACGCCGGCGCGGCCAAGTCCGCAGACCCCAAATGCGGAGCATTGGTCAAGCTCATGAACGCCAAGAAGGCTCCAGGTTCGAAGGCGTCGGCCAGCGCTTCGCTTTCCGGAGGACAGGACGGCCCGTTCATCGACGAGTCGATCGACGCCTTGGCTTCTGCGGACGCCGTGGCAGCGTTGCAGACCTCGTTCAAGACTGCCGTCGCTGCGTGTCGCCAATTGACCGTATCGATCCCTGGGCAGGGCAGCTCGACGATGAAGGTTGTCGAGGTGTCAGCCCCGAAGTTCGGCGACCACACTCTTGCGGCCCGGTTGACAGCGTCTGGTGGCCCCTTGGATGGACTCGAGATCACCCAGGTGATAGCCGGCGTCCAGGATGTCGTCCTGTCCATCACTTTCGTCGCGGCATTCCCTGAGGATGTCGACGGCGGCACGGAGGCTGCCGTCGCCAAGGCCGAAGATGTCCTGGGTGGCGCCTCGCCGGGCGCCTGACTCACCGCCCCGGGCTTGTGGGGCCCAACAAGGGAGCCGGCCGACGATCAGGGTTGGCCGCCCTTATGCCGCCAGCCACCTACCAGGCGGCCGGCTCGTAGTCCTTGACGAAGCAGCCGTAGATGTCTTTGCCCAGTTCGCCCTGCACGATTGGGTCGTACACGCGCGCCGCGCCGTCGACGAGATCGAGGGGGGCATGGAAGCCCTCCTCGGCCAGACGCATCTTGGTCGGGTGCGGGCGTTCGTCGGTGATCCAGCCGGTGTCGACCGCAGTCATCAGGATGGCGTCAGTCTCGAGCATCTCCTGTGCGCTGGTCCGGGTGAGCATGTTGAGGGCTGCCTTGGCCATGTTGGTGTGCGGATGACCCGGGCCCTTGTAGTTGCGGCTGAACTGTCCCTCCATCGCCGAGACGTTGACGATGTATTTGCGCCGAGACGTGGAGGACGCCATCGAGGGGCGCAGACGACTGATCAGGATGAAGGGGGCCGTGGAGTTGCAGAGCTGAACCTCAAGCAGCTCCAGCGCGTCCACCTCTTGCACGTGCTGTGTCCAGCTGTTCACGTCATGCAGATCCGGCACCAGGCCTCCGGCGTCGATCGCGGTGCCGGCCTTCACCCTGGCCGGGGTCGCAGATCCGGCGTGCAAGGCCAATGAGGTCAGCGCGTGTGGAGTGGTCGCGTGCGCCGGCGAGGGGGCATTCAGCGCCCCGGCGAGGGACGACGGGTGGGCGTCGCTGATGTGGTCGAAGGTGATCATCTCGGGGAGCGGTCCGTGAGGAAGTGGCGCCGACTCGGCCTCGACCAGCGGCGCGTAGGACCCCGGCGACCGGCGTACGGTCTGGGCGGCGTTGTTGATCAGGATGTCCAGCGGCCCCTCAGCCGCAACGGAATCCGCGAGCGCGACGACCTGGGCCGGGTCACGCAGGTCGATCCCGACGATGCGGAGCCGGTGGATCCAGTCGGCGCTGTCCTCCATCGCAGTGAACCGTCGGACCGCGTCGTTCGGGAAGCGCGTCGTGATCGTCGTGTGGGCCCCGTCGCGCAGGAGCCGGAGCGCGACGTACATCCCGATCTTGGCGCGGCCGCCGGTGAGCAGCGCCCGGCGACCGGTCAGGTCGGTGCGCTCGTTGCGTTTGCTGCGGTTGAGGACGGCACACTCGGGGCAGAGCTGGTGGTAGAAAGCATCGACATCGACGTACCGGGACTTGCAGGTGTAACAAGAGCGCGGTTGCAGCAGCCTTCCGGCGAGCGCGCCGGCTGCGTTGGACACGAGCTTCAGGCCCTGGGTCTCGTCGTCGATCCGGTCGCGGGCGCCGGTCGCCGTCAGCGCCGTCACTGCTCGATCGTTGGCCAGCACGTTCGCGCGGCGCTGCGAACGACGCGCTTCCTTGACGCTCTTGTAGATTCGCGCGGTTGCCCGCCTGATCGCCACAGCATCCGGATGCTCGGTCGGCAGGTCGTCCGCATCTGCCAGGACGCGCAGGCAGAGCTCGAGGTCAGCTGCCGGTATTCCGGGCGGCTGGTTGTCGCGGGTAAGCACTCCGAAACTGTACGCGGGCCCAGGCTGGCTGCTCGCATCGAAGGGAACCGATGGGGACCTGGGCCGCGGCTCGGGCTGGATCCCCCAGCCCTACCCCTTCTCCAGCGCTACCCCTTGTCCTTGGCCTTGCCCTCGTCCGTGCTGTCACCCGTGGCGTCGTCGGCCTCGTCGGCGGGGGCCAGCGGATCGGGAACGGAGGCCTCATCCACCGGCTCGACCTTTGCCGGCTCGACCTTTGCCGGCTTGGGATCGCCGCTGGCTGCCTTCTCCGGCTTGCTCGTCGTCTGGCTCGCGTCCGGGGAATCGAGCCCGGAGTGGCGACCGCTCGACGGGGCGATGTACGGGTCCGTGAGCGGGGTCGCCCACGGGTCGTCCTTGGGCGCGGACTTCTTCAGGAAGGACGTCACAGCCGCGCCGGCGGCACCAAGCACACCCAACGTCATCAGCACCCGGCCACGCTTGTTGCGCTTGGGCTTGGCGACCGCATCGCCCCTGACGACGGCTGCGGCGCCGCTTCCACGGGACACGACCTCATCCTTGGCGGCTGCGCTCGCCGCGGCCCAGGCGGTGATCGCCTCGGTCACTCGAGGAAGGAGCTCGTCGACGATCTTGTCGCGCGCGATGTCAACCTTGGGTGCGAGGCCGCTGACCGCGGACTCCAGCTTGGGGGCGGCGACCTCGATGCCGTGCTCGACGCGGGGCTTGGCCCAAAGGCGTGCGGCCTCGACTCGGGGCTGACCCCACTCCTTGGCGCTCCCGGCCGCCTGCCCGATGGCAGGGGCAACCCGTTCACGCAGTTGGTCTGCGACCGTCGCCGCGGTATCCGCAAGTGACGCCGAGCGGTCCTGAAGCTGCTCTTTCTTGCTCTTGCTGTGGAACACGAGGCCCTCCCATGGTGATGACTGGTCTTGTTGCCCATCCTGCACCGTACGGGCGGGCGTGACCACCCACGTCCGTGTGGCGAGCCCCACGCCGGGCACCCGCCCGGTTCGGCGAGGGCCCATCTGCGCATGCGAGGATGACGCTATGAACGTCACCCTTCGCACAAGCCTCGGCGACATCAACATCACGATGTTCCCCGACCACGCCCCCAAGACCGTTGCCAACTTCGTCGGACTCGCCACGGGAACCCTGGACTACAAGGACGACGCCGGGCGCACGAGCCCGACGCCCTACTACGACGGCCTGATCTTCCACCGCGTCATTCCCGGCTTCATGATCCAGGGCGGTTGCCCCAGCGGCAGCGGCATGGGCGGCCCGGGCTTCGCGTTCAATGACGAGATCAGCCCCGACAAGAACTTCAGCAAGCCGTACGTGCTGGCCATGGCCAACGCCGGCACCCGTGGCGGCAAGGGCACCAACGGTTCACAGTTCTTCATCACCACCGGCCCCACCCCGCACCTGCAGGGCAAGCACACCATCTTCGGTGAGGTCGCCGACCAGCCGAGCCGCGAGGTCGTCGACGCAATCGGTGCTGTCCGCACCGGCGGTGGTGACAAGCCGGTCGTGCCGGTCGTCATCAACTCCGTGACCGTCGACGAGAGCTGAGCTCACCTGTTGAGCAACAGTTCCCGGCTGACTGGTGAGCGTCCCGCATGACCGAGCCTTCGCCATACCAGGCAGAGCCTGTCTGTCCACGACACCCCGATCGGGTGGCGTATGTCCGCTGCCAGCGGTGCAACCAGCCAACCTGCCCTGAGTGTCAGCGGCCGGCGGCGGTCGGCATCCAGTGCGTCGACTGCGTCCGCGAGGGCCAGAAGTCCATGCGTATGCCGCGCACGCAGTTCGGTGCTGCGGTCACCCCGGGCGGACGACCCCTGGTCACGCAGACGATCGTCGTGATCTGTGTGGTGGTGTGGTTGCTCCAGACCGCCTCGAGCGCCTTCTCGAAGGCCATGGAGTTCTCACCGTTGGTGGCCAGGTCCGAGCCGTGGCGGTTTCTCACGTCGGCATTCGAGCACTCCCCCGGCTCACCGTTGCACATCATGTTCAACATGTACGCCCTATGGATCCTCGGGCAGTACCTCGAACCCCTGCTCGGTCGGCTGAGATTCGGCATCCTCTATCTGCTCAGTGCGCTGGGCGGATCCGTGGGATACCTGATGCTGGCCTCGCCGCCCGCGCTGCCCCTGACCCAGGCCGGCATCAACCACAGCAGTTGGCTGGTCCCGATGGTGGGCGCTTCAGGTGCGGTCTTCGGGCTGTTCGGAGCCCTGATCGTGCTCAACCGCCACCTTGGACGATCCTCAGGTCCGATGTTCGGGGTGCTCGCGATCAACGCCGTGCTCGGTTTCGTCGTGCCCGGCATCGCCTGGCAGGCGCACCTGGGTGGTTTGCTGACCGGGGTCGCGGTGGCCGGGATCATCACAGCCACCGCGCCACAGAACCGGCGCAAGCTGCAACTGCCCGCAGTCGCTGCCGTGCTGGTCTTCCTCGTCGTGGCCGCCGTTGCGAAGTACGCCATCTCTGACGACGCGATGCTGCGTTCCATCGCGGGTCTCGCTCCGTAGCTCCGGAGCCCGCCGTCCCCCGTCAGGACCCTGAATAACACGCGTGTCATTTATCCCCATTGGGGATAACGCCTGTGGATAACTCTGGAGCTATGGCCGGAAATCAGTTGGTCGAGCCGAGCTGTCGAGCGTCAGCGCCAGCGCGTGGTCATCATGAAGCCGGTGATCATCAGACCGAAACCGATGCCCAAGTTCCAGTAGCCGATGTTGGGGATCGGGTAGTCCGTCGCAGTGACGTAGAAAGTCACGACCCAGAACAGACCCAGGAGCATCAAACCGAGCATCACCGGGGTGAACCACGGCGGGTTGGCCATGGTTGCCTTGGGATTGCGCTTGACTGGGGGGGTGTACGCAGCTTTGGCGCGTCCCTTGGACTCGGGCACCGGTATTGCTCCTTCGTTGGATGGTTCATCGTGCTGCACGTATTTGCCCTAGCGTAGAGGCTCTACGTCCCGAGTCGAAGTCAGGAGGCACCGTTGTCCCTACGAGAGCGCCTGGGCAAGACCCGGCGGCTCAAGGGCTGGGCTGCCATCGTGCCCGTGGTCGCGGCGGGCGCCGGACTGATGTTCGCGACCAGCGCGCACACGTCTCAGGGCACCGACCTGCGCTCCTTCGGCCGGCTCGACCTGGTCGATGTGGTCCGTGCCCAGGATCGTGAGGTCCGCCAGCGCGCGGTGACGGTGCAGCAGCTGCAGGACCAGGTTGACTCACTGACCGCACAAGCGGCCCCGGGCAATGCCGAGGTGGCCCGACTGCGCGCCGAGGCTGCCGCGCTCGCGCCGGGCGTCGGCACCCAGGCCGTGACCGGTCAAGCCCTGTCAGTCAGTCTGGACGACGCCAAACGCACGGCCGCCAGCCTGCCTGAGGGCTACACCGCCGACGACATCGTCGTGCACCAGCAGGACGTCGAGAACGTGGTCAACGCGCTGTGGGCCGGGGGCGCGGAGGCGATGATGCTGCAGGACCAGCGCGTCATCTCGACCAGTGCCGTGCGGTGTGTGGGCAACACGTTGATCCTGCAGGGTCGGGTCTATTCGCCGCCCTACGTCATCCAGGCGATCGGTGACCCGGAGGCCATGCGTGCGGCTCTGGACAGGAGTAAGGAGGTCAGGACCTACCGGGACTACGCCGACCTGTTCGGTCTGGGCTATGACGTGACCAGCAAGGCGAAGGCGACTTTCCCGGCATACGAGGGAAGCCTGAGCCTGTTGCATGCGAAGAGCCAGGGATGAGGACTCCCGCGTGAGGGCGCTGCGCTGGGTGGTCGGGACGATCGGCGAGCTGCTGATCACCTTCGGGCTGTTGCTGTTGCTGTTCGTGGCGTGGCAGCTGTGGTGGACCGACGTGACGGCCAACCGCGAGCAGGCCGTCGCCATCCAGGCTCTGGAACGCGGGTTCACCCACGACGCCTATCTGCCAGATCCTTCGCCGACCCCAGAGCCTGAAGCGACGGCAATCCCCCTGGCGACTCTGAAGATCCCCCCGGTCGGCCAGGCGTTTGCGATCGTGCGCATCCCACGGTTCGGCGCCGACTATGCCCGACCCGTGCTGCAGGGCACCGAGCACGACATGCTGGGCAAGGGCGTGGGACACTACGTCGGGACCGCGTTGCCGGGGCAGATCGGCAACTTCGCCACGGCTGGCCATCGCACGACCTACGGGAAGCCGTATGCCGACATCGACCAGCTCCGGCCGGGCGACTTCATCGTGATCGAGACCAAGGCCAACTACATCGTGTATGCCGTGCAGAGGCATGTGATCGTCACGCCGGACCACGTTGACGTGATTGCCCCTGTGCCGCAACGCCCTGGCGCCACACCGACGGAGGCCTGGATGACGATGACCGCTTGCCATCCCAAGTTCAGCGCGGAAAAACGCTACGTCGTGTTCTCCAAGCTCGTGAGGATCTTCACCAGGGCGGACGGACTCCCTGCCTCGTTCATGGCTGTCCCGGCGGGGGCGGTGGGCTGAGATGTACGGACCACTGTGGCGTCTGCTACCGGGCCGCTGGCCGGTCAAGGCCTTCCTGTCCTTGATCCTCGCGGCCGGTGTTGTCGTGCTGTGCTTCCTTTGGGTCTTTCCGACGATCGCCCCGCTCATGCCGTTCAACGACAACACGATCCAGACTGGATCGCCATCCTCCGACCCCACCACGACGGCGCCATGAATACTCCTCACATCCTGGTCGTCGACAACTACGACAGCTTCGTCTTCACCATCGTGGGATATCTGCAGCAGCTCGGCGCCGAATGTGAGGTCGTGCGCAACGACGCCGTCTCACCAGCGGATGGTGCCGGCTTCGACGGTGTCCTGGTGTCACCAGGACCTGGCACGCCACAGGACGCAGGGGTCTCAATGGCGATGATCTCAGGCTGCGCCGAGCGGGGTCAGCCCATGCTCGGGGTCTGTCTGGGCCATCAGGCGCTCGGCGTCGTCTTCGGTGCCACGGTCAACCGGGCACCGGAGCTCCTGCACGGCAAGACGTCCCTGGTACGCCACGACGGCACGGGGGTGCTGCGGGGGCTGCCGGCGCCGTTCACCGCGACGCGCTATCACTCGTTGACCATCGACCCGGCCACCATCACCGATGACCTTGTCGTGTCGGCCCGCACGGAATCGGGCGTGATCATGGCGGTTCGTCACCGCGCCCTGCCGCTGGAGGGCGTGCAGTTCCACCCTGAGAGCGTGCTGACCGAAGGCGGGCACCGGTTGTTGGCCAACTGGCTTGAAACCTGTGGCTTTCCGGATGCCGTCAGCCGGTCCGAGGGCCTGAGCCCATTGGTCCACGACGCGGCCGGCGTCGCCCGGATCGTCGCTTCGACCTAGTCACCTCCACATCAGGGTGTCGGCACGATCGTTGGCGTGACGGTTGGTGTCGGGACAGGTGTCGGGACAGGTGTCGTCGGCGGAGCTGCCTGCGCGATGACAAGATCGATCACGGTGTTGGCATCGACGACCTTGCCGCTATGCGTCTGGCGCAGCACCTCGCCTTCCGGCCGGTCGCTGTCCTCGAACGTGGTCTTGTACCGCAGGTGCACATCGCTGAGCGCCCCCGTGGCGGCACCGCGGTCGAGGCCAATCACGTCTGGCACCTTGACCTTGCCGCTGGAGACCTTGAGGACGACCGCCGAGCCGGCAGCCACGGTGTCGCCCGCTGGGGGCACGGTCTCGATGACGAGGCCCTTGTCGACGCTGGGGTCGTTAACGGGCTGCACTTTGC
This sequence comes from Phycicoccus sp., assembly GCA_012927555.1. Classification (GTDB taxonomy): domain Bacteria; phylum Actinomycetota; class Actinomycetes; order Actinomycetales; family Dermatophilaceae; genus UBA4719. The sequence continues at coordinate 8,192 of JABBOX010000139.1, read as the reverse complement.
CGACGGTCAGGCCGATGGCCGCGAGGGCTGTCTTGGCCGAGCCTTCGTTGTAGCCATGGACATCCGGCACCGTCGCCTCCCCCGGACCGCTGGAGACGGTGAGCGTGACTGTGGTGGTCGCGGGGTACTTCTGGCCGCCCGGCGGGTTTTGGTCGATGACCTTGCCCTTCTCTGCCGAGTTGGTGGCGAACGAGACGACGGACTTGAAGCCCACGGAGCTCAGCTTCGCCTGGGCCTGCGCCTGGGTCATGTTGACCACGGTCGGGACAGTCAGCTCGGGTGCAGCCGCGTCACGGGTGAGCAGCGCTTTGCCCGCCAACCCGACCAGGACCAGCGCGGCCACCACCGCCAGGGCGAGCAGAACGTAGGTGGCCGCATGGCGTTTGCGCGGCGAGTCGGCCGGGTCGCCGCCGATGGCAGGCAAGGTGGCGGTGTTGTGCCGCTCGGCGCTCCGGGATCTGACGACCTCCGTCGCGTCGGACGCCGGCATCGCCATCGTGGGTTCGCCGCCCAGCGAACCGCCGCCTGCCAACGCAGCTGCACCGAAGGCAGCACCCGCAGCCGTTCCCCGGGCGGCGGTGCTGATCGGTCGTCCGCTGCGGGCAGCGGCGAGGTCGGCGCGGAACTGAGCCGCGTCCTGATACCGCGCGTCGCGGTCCTTGACCAGGGAGTGCAGCACGACGGCGTCGAGGTCCGAGCTGAGGCCGGGCTGGTGTGTGGACGGCGGCTGTGGCGCTTGACCCACATGCTGGTAGGCAACCGAGACAGGAGAGTCCCCCACGAAGGGCGTCCGGCCCGTGAGCAGCTCATAGAGCAGGCAGCCCGTTGAGTACAGATCGGAACGCGCGTCGACCGGCAGACCCTGGGCCTGCTCAGGTGAGAGGTACTGAGCTGTGCCGATCACCGATTGGGTCTGGGTCAGGGTGGCGGCGCTGTCGGCGATAGCGCGGGCGATGCCGAAGTCCATCACCTTGACGGCACCTGCGGGTGTCAGCATGACGTTGCCCGGCTTGATGTCGCGGTGGACGATACCCATCCGGTGGCTGTATGCCAACGCGTCGAGGATTGCCTCGGTGACCCTGGCCGCGTCGTCGGGGCTCATGATCCGCTCGGCGTTGAGGATATCGCGCAGCGTGTGGCCCTCGACGTACTCCATCACGATGTAGGGCAGGGCGACGGGGGCGCCGCCGGTCTCCAGGTCCTCGTCCTCGCCGGAGTCATAGACCGCGACGATGGCTGGGTGGTTCAGCCCTGCCGCGGACTGGGCCTCGCGGCGGAACCGGGACAGGAACGCCGGGTCACGGGCCAGGTCGGAGCGCAGGATCTTGATGGCCACGGTGCGGCCGAGCCTGGTGTCATGACCGGCGTGGACCTCGGCCATTCCGCCGCGACCGATGAGCTCACCGACCTGGTAACGCCCGCCCAACAGATGAGGTGTGCCGTTCACTACTTGCCCTTCTTCTTGCCGTTGCCCTTGCCCGGGGTGGGCTTGTTGGGCACGGATGATGTGACCGAAGGCGGAACCACAGTATTCGCAGTGGTCGGCGTCGGTGTCGTTGAGGTGGGTGTGTTCACGGGGATGTTCGTTCCCCCATCACCGCCGGAGAGGGCGAAGACCACCAGAACCCCGAGCGCCACAGCCGCGAGTATTGCTGTCAGCAGCCAGGCTGGTCGGCGTCGTGGTCGCCACCTCGAACTGCCAGGTGGTTGCGTCAATGGGGGTTGTGTGGGCATGGCCCTGGTCAGCGCGGGCATCACCTGTGTGGGGGCCGGGCCGACCACGCCGACGGGTGTCGGCGGGGTGGGTGCCTCCGCGGTGGCGGAGGCGGTCGTTGGGTCCGCGTCTGGGCTGAGCGCCGCACCCGGCGTACCGAGGGCTGCCGCCATGACCGCGGCACTCGTGGGACGATCAGCGGGGTCCTTGGCCAGGGCTGCCCCGATCACGTCACGGACACCGGTGGGAATGGTGACGGGCAATGGCGGCGGTGCTTGGTTGACGTGGGCGAGGGCGGTGGCCACGGCTGTGCCGGAGTCGAAGGGACGCTCGCCGGTGAGCATCTCGTAGCCGACCACGCCGAGGGAGTAGATGTCGCTGGAGGCGGTGGCGCTGCCACCAAGCGCCTGCTCGGGAGAGAGGTACTGGGCGGTTCCGAGGACCTGGCCGGTCTGGGTAAGGGGTGCGGCGTCGATGGCCCGGGCGATCCCGAAGTCGGTCAGCTTGGCGGTGCCGTCCGGGGTGATCAGAATGTTGGCCGGCTTGATGTCTCGGTGGACGACCCCGCCTTGATGCGCTGCCTCGAGTGCGGTTGCGGCCTGGACCAGGATCGAGGCGGTCTCCTCGGCTGACAACGGTGCCCGGTCGGCGATGATCTGGCTCAGCGGCTGGCCGTCGACCAGCTCCATCACGAGGTAGGCGGTGCCGTCGTCCTCGCCGTAGTCGAAGACGGTGGCGATGTTGGGGTGGTGCAACGAGGCCGTATGCCGTGCCTCGGCACGGAACCGTTCGGCGAAGTCGCTCTCCTGGCTCAGCGCCGGATGAAGGAGCTTGACCGCGACTGCGCGTCCCAGCACATTGTCCATGGCGGCCCAGACCTCGCCCATCCCGCCGGCGGCGATGCGCCCGGTCAGGGTGTATCGACCGCTGAGGGTGGCGCCGATCTCGGGGTTCACGGGTTCATCGCCGCCTCGATGACCGCGCGCGCGATCGGGCCGGCGACCTTGCCGCCGAACGCCTCACTGCCGACGTTGCCGCCGTCCTCGACGACCACCGCAACCGCGATCGTGGGGTTGTCGGCCGGCGCGAACGCGGTGAACCAGGCGTGAGGCGCGCTGCCCGCCTCATGCTGCGCGGTGCCTGTCTTGCCGGCGACCTGGATCCCGGAGATCTGCGCGGGGGTGCCGGTGCCCGACTGGACGACGGCGATCATCATCCGGGTCAGCGCGGCCGCAACGTCGGGAGTGATCGCCTGTGAGAGCTGCTCGGGTTTGGTCTGCTCGATGATCTCGAGATCACTGTTGCGAGTGTCCTTGATCAAGTAGGGGCTCATCACGATGCCCTTGTTGGCGATGGCGGCGCTGACCATGGCCACCTGCAGGGGCGTGACCCGAACATCAAACTGCCCGATGGCGGACTGTGCGGTCTGGGGGCCGTTGAGCTCCGCCGGGACGGTGCTCGGTGTGACCCACATCGGCACCTTGAGGGAGTCACCGAATCCGAACTTGGCTGCCTGCGCTCGCAGCTCGTCGCCGCCGAGCTGGAGCCCCAGCCAGCCGAACGCGGTGTTGCACGAGATCTCAAGTGCGTGCGTCAGCGTGGTCTTGTTGCCTGGGCCGCACGGTCGATTGTCGTCCGTGGGCCGGTTGACCGTCGTCTGGGGCAGGTCGAGCGTCGCCGGTCCCGGGATCAGCGACTCTTCGGTGAAGGTGCCCGAGGACAAGGCGGCCGCGGCGGTGATCAGCTTGAAGGTGGAGCCCGGCGGATAGAGGTTGCCGGCGATCGCCCTGTTGACCATCGGACGGGTGGGTTCTGCGTTCAGGTCCTTCCAGGCCTTTGCGACCGCGTCGAGGTTGTGACCCGACAGGCTTGTCGGGTCGTATTGCGGGTGGCTGACCATCGCCAGGATCGCCCCGGTTCGGGGATCCAGTGCCACCACGGCGCCGCGTTGGTTGCCCAGCGCCTTGTCCGCAACCTTCTGCACCTTGGCGTTGATCGTGAGCTCGAGGCTGGCGCCGCTGGGAACCTTGCCGGTCACCATGTCGACCACGCGCCGGTAGAAGAGCTTGTCGGACTGACCGGAAAGCAACGCGTCCTCGGACCCCTCGATGCCCCCGCCGGCGCCGTAGGTGAAGGAGTAGTAGCCGGTGACCTGGGAGTAGAGCTTGCCCGAGGGGTAGGTGCGGACGTATTTGAGGTCGTCCTTGGTCGGGATGGACTTGGCGATGGGTGACCCGCCGACGAGGATGGCGCCGCGCTCGCGCGAGTAGCTTTCGAGCAGGGTACGGCGGTTGCCCTGGCGGTTGTCGAGCTCCTTGGCGCTGACGAACTGTATCCACGTCGTGGAGATCAGCAGTGAGCAGAAGAGCAGGGCCACGATCAAGGACAATCGACGGATCGGCTCGTTCATCGCAGGGTCACCACCTGGGTCGGGGCGTCCGCGACGGTGGCCAGCTCTTCGGCATCCGGGAGCGGGCGCCGTGCTTGGTCGCTGATCCTCAGCAGCAACGCGACCAAGGACCAGTTGGCCAGCAACGAGGAGCCACCATAGGAGAGGAACGGCATGGTCAGACCGGTCAGCGGGATGACACGGGTGACACCCCCGACGACCACGAAGCACTGCAGCGCCATGGAGAAGGACAACCCGAACGCCAGCAGCTTGCCGAATCCGTCGCGGACACCAAGGGCGGTGCGCAAGCCTCGCTCGACCATCAGCGCGTAGAGCAACAGCAAGGCGAACAGGCCTATCAGGCCTAGCTCCTCGCCGAAGCTGGGGACGATGAAGTCGCTCTCGGCGAAGTAGGTGAGCTCAGGGTGACCGCGCCCCAGCCCGCTGCCCAGCAGCCCGCCCTTGGCCATGCCCATCAGGCCCTTGACCAGCTGGTCACTAGCCGCAAGTGCCTTGGCGCTGAACGGATCCAGCCAGAGCAGGACCCGCGTCTGGACGTGTCCGAACAAGAGGTAGGCAACGTACGCGCCGGCGCAGAAGAGAACCATCCCGATCGCGATCCACGACCGGCGTTCGGTGGCGACGTAGAGCATCGCGACGAAGAGACCGAAGAACATCAAAGAGGAGCCCAGGTCCCTTTCGAAGACGAGGACCCCGACACTGGCCAGCCAGGCGATCAGGATCGGCCCAAGGTCCTGCCCGCGAGGCAGGCTGATCCCGGCGAACCGGCGACCGACCAAGGACAGGACATCGCGGGTCTGCACGAGGTAGCCGGCAAAGAAGATTGCCAGGAGGATTTTGGCGACCTCGCCGGGCTGGAACGAGAGCGGCCCGATACCGATCCAGATCCGCGACCCGTTGATGTTGCGGCCGAGACCTGGCATGAGTGGCAGAAGGAGCATGCCGAGGCCGAGTGCCATCGCGGTGAACGTGAAACGGCGCAGGTGGCGGTGGTCCCGCAGGACGATGAGGACGCCGGCGGCGATGATCACCGCCAACGTGCTCCACATCAGCTGCTTGGGGGCCAGGAGATTGCTCCCGGTGCGGCCGTGGGCCAGGTCGAGGCGGTGGATCATCACCAGCCCCAGCCCGTTCAGCAGGGTGGCGATCGGCAGCAACAGCGGGTCGGCATACGAGGCCCTCCACCGGAGCACCAGGTGGAATCCGACGGACAGAGCCAGCAGCCCGGAGCCGTACTTCACCAGGTCGGGGGGGAACGCGCCGTCGATCGCCAGGCCAACGTTGAGGTAGGCCACCATCACGATCGCGACGGCGAGCAGCAGCAGCAGCAGCTCGACGTTGCGTCTGGTGCGAGGACGAAAGGAGGTGACGATGCTCATGGAGTGGAGGTGCCGCTCGGGTTGGCGCTGGGCGTCGCGCTGGGTGTCGCGTCGGGCGTGGTGCCCGGTGCGCCGGCGGTGCCGCAGCTGCCGCCCGCGGCCTTGGTGGTCCGACACGCGGCGGCCTGTGCCCCCAGGTCGTTCACCAGCAGGCGGGCGTCGTCGATCGTGGCTGCGGTGACAGTGGCAACGACCTTGCTGCGGTAGAAGTCCGGCAGGTCGCTCAACGCAATCTCACTGTCTGTGATCACGTGCGAGAGGTTCCACGGACCGATGTTTGAGGAGATGCCCTGATAGATCGCAACGTGTCCATCGGCTTGGCCGACGAAGTACTGCCGCTGTGACCAGTCGTATGCCGCGTAGCCGCCGCCCGCGAGGACGGCCAGCACCAGGACAACCAGCGATGAAGTCCGGAGCCAGTGTCGACGGCCTGAGGATGGGCCCTCTTCGGCGAGTCGCATGGACTCCGCGTCAGGGTCGTCCTGGGCATCGGCGCTGTTGACCTGACGGGACAGCGCAGCCGCTTTGGCCGCAGGGGTGATCGGGATCGAGCTGGTGGCTGGGCGTTTGCGCTCAGCCGCGGCGCCGACGACCTCGTGCGCCGTCGTCGGCGCCTCGTCCTTGGCGAGGTCAACGACGTCGCCGATCACGCAGGTCACGTTGTCGGGTGCTCCCGCGCGCATGGCCAGCTCCACCAGACGGTCGGCTGTCCGGCCCGGCGGCATGCCCTGCTCGAGGATCTCCTGGATGGTGTCTGCGGCCACAAACCCTGAGAGTCCGTCCGAGCAGACCAGATAGCGGTCGCCGGCGTGAGCCTCGCGCATGGCCAGGTCGGGCTCGTCACCCTCGGCGCCGGTCAGGACCCGCGTGACCAGGGAGCGCTGCGGGTGACCCTGAGCTTTTTCCTCGGTGATCCGGCCCTCGTCGACCAGGCTCTGCACGAACGAGTGGTCATGTGTGATCTGGGTGAACGTTCCATCGCGCAACAGGTAGGCGCGGGAGTCACCGATGTGCGCGACGGCGAACTTGTTGCCGGCCCGCATCAATGCGGTGACCGTGGTGCCCATGCCTTGGAGCTCGGGCTGGTTCTGCATCGCCTGCTGCAGCGCGGTGTTCGCCGTGTGCAGGGCTGCTGCGAGCAGGTCGAGCGCGTCATCCGCTCCGTGGCTCTCGCCGTCAAGACTGACCATCTCGCCGATCGCGATCGAGCTCGCGACATCGCCCGCCGCATGCCCGCCCATGCCGTCGGCGACGACGAGCAGGTGCGGACCGGCATAGCCCGAGTCCTGGTTCACCTTTCTCACAAGGCCGACGTCAGAGCGGGCGGCAAAGCGCAGTGCGATCTCCAAGGGGACCTACTTCCGCAGCTCGAAGACGGTCTTGCCGATGCGAAGGGTCGTACCGACCTCGACCGGAATGGGTTGGGTCAGCTTGGTGGATCCCATGAATGTGCCGTTGGTGGACCCCAGATCCTCCACGAACCACCCTGCGTCGCGACGGAAGATTCGGGCGTGGCGGCCCGAGGCGAAGTCGTCGTCCAGGACGAGGGTGCACTCGGGGTTGCGGCCCAGCAGGACGCCGGTCTCCTTCAGGGACACCGTCGTTCCTGCCAACGAACCCTCGGTGACGGTCAGCGACGTCGGGGTTCGCTTGTTGGAGCTGCGACCCCGACTCGGAGTGACCGGCCGCTTCGCGCGCGACGGCTTGGCGATGGGCTCGCTTGCCGCGCGACGTGGAGCCTTTGGCCTGGGTCGGGTCAGGACCCTGGTGCCGTAGAGATCGCCACGCAGGACCCCGACGACGCTGAAGACGAAGATCCACAGCAGGGCCACGAGGCCGAGGCGGATCACCGTCAGGGTGAGCTCACTCATGGGAGCGGATCACCGGTGACCTCCGCGATACGTCAGGGCGGTCCGGCCAACATTGATGCGGTCGCCATCGGCGAGGCGCTGGCTGGTGATCCGTTCGCCGTTGACGAATGTGCCGTTCGTCGAGCCGAGGTCGCGGATGCTGGTCACCAGGTGCGGTCCATCGCTTGTCACGCGGATCTCCGTGTGCCGCCGGGAGATTCCGGGGTCATCCAGAATGACGTCTGCTGTGTTGTCGCGACCCAGGACCGTGATGGCGGAGAGCAGCGGGTATCGGTCCCCGTCGACCTCGAGCCAGGGTCGTTGGGCGGGGTGGGTTCGCGCGGGGCTGGGCACGGCGGGCACGGGCGCGGGGGGAGGGGCTGCTGCCACGGCGGCTGCTTCCCCGGCGTCCGGCGTCCATGCCCAGTCGTGGGCGGGGGCCGGCTCTGCGCCGGAAGGATCGGAGGCAGGGGAGGCTGCCGAGCCGGGCGCAGCAGGTGCCGCTGGAGGTTCTGCAGGCGTAACAGGCGGGGTGACAGGCAGGACCCCTTTGGCCGTGGAGGGACGCACGCGGAATACCCCGGTCTCGAGGTCTTCCTTGGACACGAAGCTCACCTGGATGGGGCCGCCGGGCTGGTATCGCTGGGACTCGGCATGCTCCTGGGCGGAGGCCACAAGCTCGTCGGTCAGCATTTCCGAGAAGCCCATGAGGCGCTCGGAGTCGGTGGGCGCCAGCTCGATGGCGAAGAGGTTGGGGACGAAGGTGCGCCCGTGGCCGATCACCGCGGCCCGGTCGTCCATGGCACGGCGCATGGCGGACGCGATCTCCACCGGCTGGA
>JABBOX010000205.1 GCA_012927555.1 Phycicoccus sp. | reverse complement strand
CGGGCCCGGGTTGGGCCGCTGGTTCGTCATCTTCGCGCCGGTGGTCGCCGGGCTGCTGTACGGGCCGCTCGTGCACTTCTTCGCCCGTGAGGCCCGGGGGCACGGCGTCCCGGAGGTCATGTACGCCGTCGCGCGGCGCGGCGGACGGATCGCGCCGCAGGTCGCCGCCGTCAAGGCGCTGGCCTCGGCCCTGTGTATCGGCGGCGGCGGCTCGGTGGGACGAGAAGGACCGATCGTGCAGATCGGGGCCGCCCTGGGCTCCACCTTCGGCCGCGTCCTGAAGATCACCGAGCCCAGGATGAAGGTCCTGGTGGCCTGTGGGGCGGCCGGCGGTATCGCGGCGACATTCAACGCACCACTTGCCGGGGTGTTCTTCGCGATGGAGCTCATCCTGCTGGGAGACTTCACCGCCCAGTCGTTCGGCATGGTCGTGGTCGCCTCCGTGACCGCGAGCGTGATCGGCCGGGCAGTGCTCGGCAACACGGCGTTCTTGCAGCTCCCGACATTCACTGTGGACAACCTCACCCAGTACGCGCTCTTCGCGCTGCTCGGACTGCTGGCCGGGGTGGTCGGCGTGATGTTCACCCGGATCCTCTACCTCATCGAGGACATCTGCGACCGCGTGTGGCGAGGACCAGAATGGCTCCGCCCCGCCGTCGGCGGGTTCGTCCTCGGCGGGCTACTCCTCGTGCTGCCCGAGATGTACGGAGTGGGATACCCCGTGCTCGGCAAGAGCATCGCCGGCGCCTACACGATCGCGTTCCTCGTCCTGCTGCTGTTCGGGAAAATGGTCGCCACTTCCCTGACGATCGGCATCGGCGGCTCCGGCGGAGTCTTCGCGCCGAGCCTGTTCATCGGTGCGATGCTCGGCTCGGCCTACGGCCAGCTCCTCCACCTCCTCGCCCCCGACGTCGCAGGCTCGCCCGGGGTGTACGCGCTGATCGGCATGGGCGCGGTCTTCGCCGGCGCGGCCCGCGCCCCGATCACCGCAGTGATCATCCTGTTCGAGCTCACCGGCGAGTACACGATCATCCTGCCGATGATGGTCGCGATCGTGCTGGCCAGCGCCATCAGCCACGTCCTGGCCAAGGACAGCATCTACACCTTCAAGCTGCGCCGCCGAGGCGTCGACATCAGCGTCTCACCGCAGGCAGAACAGATGGCCGCGATCACCGCCGGGCAAATCATGGAACCGGTCGGGCCGTGCCTTCGGGACAGTGCCGCGCTGCGCGACGCCGCTGGTCTGCTCAGCCGCGCCCCGCACGGCCAGCTGCCGGTCCTGGACTCCCACGGCCGCTACCGAGGCATCGCCACCGCGCACGCGGTCGCCGACGCGCTCGCCGACGGTGAGCACAACCGGGAGACCGTGGCCTCCGTCGTCGAGCTGCCCGACGCCGTCACCATCTCCGACCACCTCACCGACGCCCTCACCGCACTCGAATCCACACCCGGAGCAATCCCCGTCCTCGACGACGACCACGCCAACCTCGTGGGCTGGCTCAGCCACCAACGCGTGCTCAGCATCCTTCGCGGATCCCCCGACGACGCGCAGGCGATGGCATCCACATCCGCGTAGCCCCGATCACGTCGGCGGCAAGCCCCGAGCGCACCCGCCTGACGAGTGCTTCCATCGCCAGGCCACGGACGCGCCGCTGACGTCATCAGCGCTGGCAACGATGACTGCACAACGCACGCTGCGCCGAACGTGCCGAACTCCCGGCCCGTGCGACGTCAGTCGTCATCACGACCCCGAAAGTCGACGACGGGGCAGTGGGCGTGATGCAGGCAGCGGTAACTGACCGAGCCGAGGGGCATCCCGGTGAACGCGCCGCGCCCCCGTGAGTCAACGACGAGAAGTCGGGCGTGACGGGAGACTGCGGCGAGCAGCACGGCGGGGCGTCCAAGTGCCGCCCGTGCCTTGACTTGCGCCCGCTCACCGAGAATTTCGCGGATCGCGTCGTCAAGCGTCTTCTGCGCCTGCTCGTCGAAGTCGACGTCCTCGTAGTTGGCGGGAATCCCCTAGCTGGCTGGTATTGCCGACGCCTCGCGCGACACTGGCGAAGGTCGCAAGCCAGCCACCGCCGGCGCCCCGGCGGTCGGGCGGACCGGCTCAGCGGATGTCGAGCCGCTCGATCACCGCGACGGTCGCGAGGTGCAGACCGACCCCGACGAGCACCAGGACGACGTACGCCGAGGTCGACGGTCCTGCGCTGAGCTGGTCGCCCCCGACGGCCCAGTAGAACAATGACGCCGGTCGCACGGTGTGTGCCCAGCTCACGACCGGTGCCAACGAGCTGACCAGGTAGGAGGCGGCCGCGAGGGCCGACGTCAGACCGAGGGCGAGCCCGCGGCTGGCGGTGAGCACGCCGATGGTCATCGCGACCAGCCCGAAGTCCACGCCCATGATCAGCACGGCGACCGTCGTGCCGATGACCGCGCCGGTCGGCAGCGTCAGGTCGTAGTGCCGCCCGAGCAGGATGCAGGCCATCGTCGCGACGGCGAGCGGGACCGCGAGCAGCGCCAGGACGAGGGTCTTCTCACGGACGAGCGGCCGTCGGCTGATCGGCAGTGTCGCGATGAGGCCGAGCGAGCCGTCCTCGGACTGACCGGCGATCGACGATGCCCCGTACCCGATGGTCAGCAGCAGGATCATGAGCGGCAGGAAGTTCGCGTAGAGGTTCCCATTGACCCAGCCAGTCGGCGATGTCAGGGAGCCGTTCACCCCGAGCAGTGCTGCGACGGTGGGGTTGTCCGCCGTCAGCGCCCCGAGTGATGCGTCGGACTTCACCGACGGGTACATCGCGACGATCATGAACGCGTAGATCGCCAGGCCCAAAGCGAACCAGAAGATCGAGCGCCGGCGCAGCCGAAGGTCGATCTGGGCGACGTCACTGCGCACGGGAGGCCTCCGGGAGGTCGGTGGAGCGGTAGTAGTCAAGGAACAGCTCGTCGAGGTCAGCCGGCCGGGCGAGGAGGTCGAGTGGCGCGATCGCGCGGAGCACCGGTGCGACAGGCCCGGTGACCGTGAGCCGCAAGCGCCGAGGATCGGCTTTGGTGACCTGGACGCCGTCAAGGTGCGTGAGCGCAGCGGTTTCCACGTCGCGGCCGAAGACCAGCTCGATCGTCCGTGGGGCGTGGCGACGCAGGCCGTCAACGGTGTCCGTCACGACGATCCGACCCTCGCGGATGATCGCGAGCCGGTGCACGACGCGCTGCACCTCGTCCAGGTCGTGAGAGGAGAGGAACACGGTGCGGCCGTCGGCCGCCGTCTCCCTGATGAGGGAGATGAACTCCTGCTGGAGGAGCGGGTCGAGGCCGGATGTCGCCTCGTCGAGCACGAGCAGCTCGGGGCGGTGCATGAAGGCGAGAACGATCCCCAGCTTCTACTTGTTGCCCTTGGACAGTGTCGGCGTCGGTCGGTCGACCTCGGCGCCGAAGCGCTCGATCAGCTCGTCCCGGTAGCGCGTGTCGCGCAGGCCCCGCGCCGAGCCGAACCGGTCGAGGATCTCGCGCCCTGTCACGCGGGGGAAGACGGCGAGCTCGCCGGGCAGGTACCCGGTGCGCCGGTGCACGTCGACGGCGTCGCGGAGCGGATCGAGACCCAACACCTGGGCCGTGCCCGAGGACGCGTGGTACAGCCCCATGAGGATGCGGATGGTCGTCGACTTGCCGGCTCCGTTGGGGCCCAGGAAGCCGAAGACCTCTCCCGGCTCGACACGGAGGTCGACGTCGATGATCCCCTGGTGGGGGCCGAACGACCTGGTCAGGGTACGTGTCTCGATCACTGGTGGCGCCATGCTCAGCGTCCCTCTCTGTCGGTCTCCGGTCGCGTGGCGTCCGGCTCCGTGCCGTGCGGCTGGTATACGCCCCGCGTGTAGACGTCCATGACGACCGCTCCCCCACTGCCGCATGCCGGCCGGGCTGAGCGGGTCGACGCCGATGGCCTGCTGGACGAGGTCCCGAAGGACGATCGCGCCGAGGTCGTTGACGATCAGGAACACCGCGCGCGTGCGTGCGTCGGCGGACGGCAGCACCACCCGGGCGGCCTCCTGAGCGGCGAGCTCGGCCACGGTCGCCTCGACCATGCCCATGAACAGGCGGGTGGCGGCCTCGCCACCGTCGACGAGCATCCGGCGCAGGTAGTTCATCAGGTCCGGCTCATCGCGGAGCCTCTCCGTCATCGAGGCAGCCGTCTCGCCGAAGTCGGCGGCCTCGCCCGCGGGCAGCTCGGCGGGCATCTCGGTGAGCACGGCGATCAGCCGGGCGTCGGTCGCGGCCTTGAGCTGGGCCTTCGACTTGAAGTGGTGGACGACGAGCGACGACGAGACGCCGGCCTCGGCCGCGACGTCGCGGGCGGGAGTCGCCGCCGGCGATCGGGTTTCGCGTCCGTCAAGACATCAGCCCGCATCCGTACCGGAAGACGCCTCGTGCATCATCCTCGCCCATCTGGCTGGAGGACCTCGGCGAACTGACGGCGGAGAGCGGACGTGATCCCATGGGAGCGTCCCCGTATTCCGCAGTGGCGTGCGCGATCTTCTGAGGAGGTCAGGTGTCGACGGTTCTGCTGCTCTCCGGGCTGTTGGCCGGCGTGGTCGTGCTCACCCCGCTGGCGGACCGATGGAGGATCCCGCTTCCGGTTCTGCTCACCCTCTTTGGCCTGCTGGTTCCCCTCCTCCCGGGGGTTCAGCCGATCCAGATCGAGCCCGATCTCATCCTTCCCGTCGTGCTGCCACCGCTGCTGTTCGCCGCGACGCAGCGCGCTACCGCCCGTGACTTTCGGGAGAACGCCCGCCCGATCGCGTTGCTTGCGGTGGGTCTGACGCTGGTTACTGCGGCGGTCGTCGCTGCTGTCGCGCACGCGATGGGCGTGCCGTGGGGCCCCGCCCTTGTCCTCGGCGCGATCGTGGCCCCGCCCGATCCGGTTGCGGCCACCGCGGTCGCTCGTCGGTTGCGGCTGCCGGGCAGATTGGTCACGGTGCTCGAAGGTGAAGGCATGTTCAATGACGCGACCGCGCTGGTGCTCTACAAGGTTTCCGTCGCAGCGGTGGTCGCCGGCGGCCTCTCGGCCAGCGGGCTGACGCGAAGTCTGGTGCTGGCGGTCGGGGTGGGGGTAGGCCTGGGACTGGCGGCAGGGTTCCTGACCCGGGCCGCGCTGGCGCGGCTGCACCTGGCTGCTCCCGAGACGACGGTGACGCTCGCCGTGCCGTTCGTGGCGTACCTACTCGCCGATCGCCTCGGCGGCTCCGGGGTGCTCGCGGTGCTGACTCTGGGCCTGTACCTGCGGACCTATGGCCACGGCGCGATCACCTCGGGCGGTTGGCTGCTCGGCCGCGCGGTGTGGCGCTACGCGGACTACATCGTCACGAGCATGGTGTTCGTCTTCATCGGTTTCGAGCTGACCGCGGTGCTCGAGGCGGAGCCGCTCGAGTCCGGGTCGATCGCGCTTTCGCTGGCGGTGTGCGGTGTCCTCGTCGCCGTCCGATTCGGCTGGTTGTTCCCCGCGGTCTGGCTAGCTCAGCTCCGTCAGCTTCGCACCTCGCAAGCTAGCCCCGTCGGCAGCCGCGAGACCCTCATCACCGCCTGGGCCGGGATGCGGGGAGTCGTCACCGTTGCGACGGCGTTGGCGCTGCCTGCTTTCACGAGCGCCGTGGCTTCGTTTCCCTCTCGGCGCACTGTGGTCTTCGTCGGTCTTGTGTCCGTGCTGGCAACGTTGGTGGTCCAGGGGCTGACTCTCGCCCCACTCGTGCGCCGGCTCGGCGTGGGCAGCGACGTCGACGTCGCGCAGGAGGCTCGGGCACTGCGCCGACGAGCGACCGCCGCGGCGCTCGACGCGCTGCGCGATCACCTCACCGACGGCGTTCCCGAGCGAGTTCGTGTCGCGGTCACCCTGCAGTACGAGGGCTACCTCTCGGCACAGGATGCCGTGGGTACGGCCAGGAGCGGCGCCGCCGACGACGATCTGGACCACGGCGACGACCGGGAGGTCGACGACCTGCTGCGCCAGGCGAGTGAGATCGAGCGCGAGGTGGTGATCGAGGCACGTCGCCGAGGGGAGGTGAGCGCCGAGGCCGCCGACGAGGTCCTCGACGACGTCGAGAACCGCGCGGTGAGGGACACCGGCTGACCAGCCACGTTCGGCTGACTAACTGTCGGCATGCGCGCCCGCGAGTTAGCCCAACCAGTGGAGGTCGTCGGCCCGACTGACGATGTCGCAACGGCGATGCGCCTGGTGCCGTCGTCGGGCCTGCCAGGGCTGGTGGTCGCCGTCGGCGACTCGTTAGTTGTGGTGCCGGCGTCGCAGGTGCTGCGGGTCGCCCTGCCGCGGTACGTCCTGGATGACCCGGCCCTAGCCTGGGTGTGGGACGAGGCGTCCGCTGACCGACTGGCCGAGCGTCTAGCGGGTCTGCGAGTCGCCGATCTTCTCGGCGCGCTGGAGACCGACGCCGACGGCCCCAGCGCGGTCGTCGACGGCAACGCCACTGCGGTCGAGGTCGCAGCAGTGATGGCCGCGGAGCACATCCCGCTGGTCGTGGTCGTGGACGGCGGCGTCCTGGTGGGCGCGGTGACAGCGAGTGCATTGATCGCGTACCTGTCGCGATGAGCTGGCTCGCGTGGGCTGCGGTGGCAGTCTTCGTCGGCGCGTACGTGCTGATCGCGACCGAGCGGGTCCACCGGGTCGCTGCGGCCCTCGGCGGCGCCGGCCTGGTGCTGGCGCTGGGGACCTTGGACTCGGACCAGGCGTTCTACTCCCGGGACACGGGGATCGACTGGGATGTCATCTTCTTGCTGCTCGGGATGATGCTGGTCGTCGGCGTCCTGAAGCGGACGGGCATCTTCGAGCACCTGGCGATCAGATCGGCCAAGCTCGCCGGGGGGCGTCCGTTCCGGGTCCTGGTGTTGCTCGTGCTGGTCACGGCCGGCCTCTCGGCATTGCTCGACAACGTGACGACGATCCTGCTCGTCGCCCCGGTCACGTTGCTGGTGTGCGACCGGCTCGGCGTGGCGCCCATCCCGTTCCTGGTCGCCGAGACGCTGGCGTCGAACATCGGCGGCACGGCGACGCTGGTCGGTGACCCGCCCAACATCATCATCGCCAGCCGTGCGGGTCTGACGTTCACCGACTTCCTCGGCCATCTCCTGCCGGTCGTGCTGGTCGTGCTCGCGGCCTTCCTGCTCTTGTCCCGGGTCCTGTTCCGGGGCGCGATGCGCGCCGACCCGGACCGGACCGCGTCGCTGATGGCGCTCGAGGAGCGCGAGACGATCACCGACCCGAAGATGCTCGCCCGCAGCCTCGTGGTGCTGGGCATGATCCTGGTCGGCTTCCTGCTCCAACGGCAGACCGGCCTCGCCCCGTCGGTCGTCGCCCTGGTCGGCGCCGGGCTCATGCTGCTGCTCTCACCGTTGAAGCCGATGGACCTGGTCGCCGACGTCGAGTGGGAGACGTTGCTCTTCTTCGTAGGCCTGTTCATCCTCGTCGGTGGCCTCGTCAAGGTCGGTGCGCTCGACACCCTCGCGCGCCAACTCGCCCACGTGACCGGCGCCGTCGTCGCCCGTGGCCGCGTAAGACCAGGTCAGTTCACCTTCCACGGCCCACCGATCACGATCAGCTCCGACGCCGGCGTCGGAGCTCGTGCGACGGGACTCCACCGCCACCGAGCCGAAGCTCATGCCGCGGCACTGTCTTTGCGATCACGCTGCCACTGGCGAGTGTCGCCAAGGCCGCCCCGCCGGTAGAACCAGGATCCGAGGCACCAGAGCGTCGTCGTCAGAATAGTGCCCCCGAGGACAACCCCTCCCCCAAGTAAGAACCCCAGTAGGGGTAGACCGTAAGCGAAGGAAGTGGCTGAACCCGCCAACCAGACCGTCGAAATCAGGTAGGAGAACTGTCGCGGCTTTGGCGTGGATGGGAGCGGTGCGCCACCAAATAGATGGCGCACCCCGACGTTGTAGACGAGATCAATCAACATGCCACGCGGCACAAGTGCCCCACTCAGTGCGACGAACGCCATCGACCCCAACCAGAGCGGCGACCGCAGAACGAGGCCGACCACGACGAGGGCTGTCGCGACGCCGGGAGTGAATCGTAGTGGCAACGCGTAGCGCGATTTAGCATCCGCATCAAGCCCTCCAAAGCCCTGCATATCTAAGTTGGCACCGGTAGCAGCACTACAGCTTGTCATCATCAAGATCCTCTCCTTGCGCCGAGACCGATCCTCATGGATCACGGATGTCAGTCGCATGACCCGGATCGATTCGAAATGATCGTTACCCACCGACGACGGCAACACCGGGCCAGTCCGGGCTCCCTACCCATCCGACAACACCGCGAATCTAATCTCCCTTCAAACATCACCGAGGACTACAGCAGGATCTTGGAGACACGCTAGCGGCCGGTGAGCGATCCAACTGTTCCGGCGACGGTCACGCCAACGCTGAGGAGGATAAGGCTGACGGCGATCATCCGGGCCTTATCTATTCTGCGCGCCTTCGCCGTCGAGCTGCCAGGACGTGCGTGATGACCTTCGGATGGTGCACTCAGACCTGGTGCGTGCTGAGAGTGAGCGTTAGCGGCGAGGTTGATGGCGCTGGCAGAGGGTGACGA
The DNA here is from genome assembly GCA_012927555.1 of Phycicoccus sp. Taxonomy (GTDB): domain Bacteria; phylum Actinomycetota; class Actinomycetes; order Actinomycetales; family Dermatophilaceae; genus UBA4719. The sequence goes on along the minus strand of JABBOX010000205.1, from coordinate 7,980 downwards.
GCCCGGTGGGCCCTCGCGTACCGGGCTGATCGCCCCACCGGCAAGAGCCAGTCCGGCGGCCAGCGGGGCAGGCCGTCCCCCGGGCTGGACCGTCATCATTCCGTGTTTGAGGCCGGTTGCGACCAACCACCAGTTCAACGGGTAGGTCACAAAGAAGCCGACGGTGAGCGAGACGGAAAGGATGAACCAGAACGCCGGATGGGTCGGGGTCGCCAGCGCCCCGACCGCTTGCCGCCACGGCACGCCGAGTGCGATCATTCCCGCCATGAGGCCGTTCATGGAGACAAACTCGGGCAGGAAGGTCTTGCGGAGGCTGAGTGAATAATTGCCGCCCACCATCCCCCGCATGAAGAGCGCCTGAAAAACTGTCCAGCCGAACAGGAAGCCGATGCCATATTCGGCCAGGAGGTTCACCCACTCCGGCAGTCCCAACGGTGAGAGGACTGCGGCCGCGACGAGAATCCCGATGCCGTCTCCGGCAACGCAATGCATGGTGGACCCGACAACTTGACGCCATCGAGCCCGAACGTACTCGGCGTGTACTCCGGGCAAGGGTTCACGGCACGAGAGGATGTAGAGCACGAGGCCGATCGGGCCGGTGAAGAGGGTGACAATCACGAAGCCCCACGTCAGCACCGCGGACTCGGGTGTTCGCGCGATGTCGCTCGCAACGAACACAAACGAGGCGACCACTTCCGCGAACCAGAGAAGCATGATCCCGTCGAGCATCAATTCGGCGCCTCCATCGTGTGGGCCTCAATCGTGTGGCGAGTTTGACGCGGCTGGGCTGGCGCAGCCGGCGCGGATCGCATCAGTCCTGCGAGCTTCCCCAGTCGGGTCGTCGGGTCGTCGCATCAACCCGCGCGCATCGCGTCGCATCTCCATGCGGGTCCAAGCCGCCCGGCGGGGGGGTGAATGTACCCCCTGCCGGGGCGACGGTCAGGACGTCGTGGCGCTGGCGTACTTGTGCGGGTTCGCTGTGAACGTCGTGGCACAGCGCGTGGAGCAGAAGTAGTACGTGATGCCGTCGTGCTCGACGTTCGCGGCCGCCGTGGCCGGGTCCACGCCCATGCCACACACGGGATCGGTCCTCTTCTGGGAGCTCTCAACCATGTTGTCCTCCTTGTTCTCATCGCGCCCGACTCCCACCACCGCGTCGGTGGCGGGGATGCGGACGTCGTCTGGGTCGGCCCGTGGCCTAGTTCCGCGGAGCCGGTCTGCGTTGGCCACCACGGTCAGCGCCGTGGATGTCACAGTGATGCCCATGGACTCGACGGCCCGGGCATCGGCGGCATGCGAGACGCCGTCACCCGGCGTCGGTCGACGTCAGGTAGAGGGCGGGGTCGGCGACGAAGTCCTTCCGGCAGCCGTCCGAGCAGAATGAGTAGTCGACTCCTTTGTGCGTCGCGTGCCCGGCGGCCTCGTGCGGGTCGATGCTCATCCCGCACACCGGGTCGGTTACCGTGGCGCCCGCATCTTCGCCGGTCGCCCCGTCTGCTGCCGTCTCGCTCATGTCCGGGGCGGGCTGGCCGGTCGTGTACCTCGCAGGCTCTGCTTCGAACTTGACGTGGCACTTGTCGGAGCAGAAGTAGTAGTCGTGGCCCTGGTGGGTGGTGTGGGCCGGAGCGTCGGAAGTACGGACCTGCATGCCGCACACCACGTCCTTGGCGTAGCCCCCACCGCCGCCGAACTTCGCGGCGTTCTTGTACAAGTAGTACAGGAACCCGAAGGTGACCAGAGCAAGGACGTCGAGAACGGTCGTGTAGTTGAGGCCGAAGTGGACCGTGGCGATATCACCCGTGTGGGCGCCGGGGACGAGCCGCAGGGCGGTGAAGATGCCTTCGGTGATCAGACCGGCCACGCTCATCACCGCCCAGAACACCAGCGAGAGCCTGACGGCAAGACGGGTGCCGTAGAACTTGCGGTAGATCAGCACGAGCGGCAGCGCAAGCAGGTCGGCGAACACGAAGGCGATGACCCCGCCGAAGCTGATGCCGCCCTTCCACAACGCGGCGGCTAGGGGCACGTTGCCCACTGAGCAGACGAAGCTGATGAACGCCAGGACCGGGCCAACGACGACGTTCTCGAGCGCGGACCAGATGCCGTGCCCGGTCAGGAACAGGGCCTTCCAGACACCGGTCGGCACGGCCACCGAGGCGAATCCCGCCACGACGAAGCCGATCACCAGCTCTTTGCGCAGCATCGTGACATCGCTGATCGTGTAGCCCGACGCGTCCGACCAGCCCGCCCGGGAGCGGATCCGCTGACGCCACGGCGTGGACGTGGGAGCGTCCTGGGCGCCGGCGTGTTCCTCATGGGGGGTGCTTCGCGCCGAGCCGGTGCGCAGGCGCTCTCGTGCGGCGTCCAGGGCGGCGACGTCGATCACGCGCGGCAAGATCAGTGCCAGCAGCGCGATCATGATGAACCCGCCGATGAACTCGGCGACGGCGAACTGCCAGCCGATCAGCAACCAGAGCACGGCCCCGAGCTCGACCACCAGGTTCGTGCTGGCGAACATGAAGACCATCGAGGACGTGAAGTCCGCGCCGCGAACGAACAGGCTCTTGGCCAAGGCGCTCGCAGCGTAGGAGCACGAGGAGCTGACCATCCCGAAGAAGCTGGACCGCACGATCGTCTTCGGGCGGTGATCACCCAGAACGCGCTGCATCTGTTGTTTCGACACGAACGCCTGCACGGCCCCCGACAAGGCGAACCCGAGCACCAACGCCCACAGCGTGTCGTAGAACATCCAGAAGCCCTCGGCCAAGCTCGACACGATCGTTCCAACAAATCCCACGTCACACGCTCCCTTGCCTGCCTGAGTCTGGCCCGTCGTCGTGCGGCGTCGTCCCTCCCGATCGGGACTCACGGTGCGCGTGCGCGTGCAGCTCACGCCAGACATCCCGCAGCTCAGAAACGACGAATCGCACACGTCCCGCCGGGCCCGTCCCGCACCCGGGTACACCCGAGCCGACCGGACAACGATCCTCGGCAGCTGGCATCTGCCACCACCTCCTCACCGACGAGTGCCCTCGCGATTTCGCCGACGGCCCGTTCGTCGCGCACCCGCAAGAGCCGGCGCGAGCGCGGGCCCGATGTCGGCACGCTTCGGTGTGTTACCGATCACCATACCCCCTCGGGGTATCACCGCAAGTTGAGGATCCGCGCGGGAGGGTAGATGAACCTGGCTCGCTCCGCAGGGCGGTGACCCACCCGCGCAACCAGCCGTCCGACCGCGGGTCAAGGTGTCGGCGCAGGTGACGGCCCGACAGAGCGTGGCGACGGGGTCGTGTGACGGCGGTCGCATCGGTGGACCGGACGGCAGCGGGCAACTGACTTGACGGACCCGCCGATGAAGCAGTTCGCACTGACGGACGACTGCGGTGCGGAATCCATCGCGCCGACCGCCCGTCGCCCCTGCCGTCAGGCGCCCGGGTTCTTGAGTGCGGCGAGCCGCGCCTCGACCTCCACGGCCGCGCTGGAGACCTCAAGCTCTTCGAACTGCGCGTCGAGCGAGGACGCTGCGACCTCGGCCTGACCGGCGGCCTTGGCCTCCTCGCGCCGCACCTTGTCCTCGAAGCGGGAGATCTCGCTCGTCGGGTCGAGCACGTTGATCGCCGAGAGCGCGCCCTGGACCTTCGACTGGGCCTCGGCGCTCTTCTGCCGGGCGACCAGCGAGTCGCGGCGGGTCTTGAGGTCGGCGAGTTTGTCCTTCATCGACGCGAGCCCGGACTTGAGCTTCTCGACCACCTCGGTCTGCGACGCGATCATCGGTTCGGCCGTGGCGGCCTCCTGCTCGGCGGTGATCTGCTTGCCGATCGCGACCTTGGCAAGGTTGTCGAACTTGTCGGCGTCCGCCGTGCTGCCCGTCGACCGGAGCTCGTCCGCACGGTTGGACGCGGCGAGCGCCTTGCGCCCCCAGTCTGCCGCGGCCGCGACGTCCGCGGCATGGTCCTGCTCCGCCAGACGCAGGTTCCCGACGGTCTGGGCGACGGCGTCCTCGGCCTCGGCGATGTTGTTCGTGTAGTCGCGAATCAGCTGCTCGATCATCTTGCCCGAGTCCTCCGCGCGGTCCAGCAGCGAGTTGATGTTCGCCTTCGCAAGCTGGGTGATACGACCGAGCACCGTCTGCTTGTCTGCCATCGTCGTTCCTCTCGTCGGTGGTGCTGTCGTCCCGCGATGAGCATCGGGACGTGGGGTGTGGGTGTCGGGTCAGCAGCCCCGGCCACGAAAGCCGCGACCGCGGCCCCGCAGGATCTGCTCGATGAGGATTCCGCCGAGCATCACTTCTGCGGTCCCGGAGACGCCGGGCGAGGCTCCGCCGGGACCTTGAGGTCGTTGCTCCTTGGAGGGGGACACGTCGTGTTCCGCGAGAACCTGGGCCTCGTGGACAAGCCGGGTGGCGCTGTTCGCCTCCGTGAGCGCGTCCTCGGGCTCGCCGCTCGCCAGGGCCTGTGCCCGTTCGGCGTGGCGCACGGCATCGGCCAGGCGCGTGCGAGCCTCGGGACCGACGGCGTCGCGGTGCGTGTCGATGTAGGCGCTGACGGCGCCGATCTGGGCGTTGGTGTGCCCGAGGAGCTCGGTGAGGCGCGCGCGCCTTCTAGGCTCTGTCCGCGCGCTCACGCAGCGGGGCCAGGACTGCTGCCAGATCGGCCTGCCGCTGCGTCAGGACGCGCAGCCCGCCGAGGGGATCACCGCCTGTGCTGGCGTGCTGCGCCGCCTTGATCGCGGCGGTGGCAGCGGCCGTTGCGGAGATCACCGCGGTGTCCGCCGGTGCGAGCCGCTGGGCCGCGGCCATCTCCTCGCGCAGCGCCGTGACGGCTCCGCCAAGGTGGCTTGCGGCGTCCTGCAGCTGCGCGGACAGACGATCGATCGAATCGAGAAGTCCGGTCGCCCGGGCGAGGGCGGACTGTGCGGCCCGAGCTGCCGCGACCGCTGCCATCAGGTCCGCGTGCGCGAGTGCTGCGCGGCCCGTCGCGACACTCCCGGCAGCCTCACCAGCGAGAGCGTCGACCAGGTCGGGGTGGGTGACGACTGGGGCGAGCGCGGCGTCGGAGTACAGGTGCGCCAGCGTCTCCAGGCTCGCTCGTGCAGCAGTGTTGCGCGCGCCGAGCCCCTGAGCCTGCCGAGTCGCCCCGTCAAGCATGGCCGGGGCCTGGGCCTGGGCGGCGCGTTCGGCGTCGAAGTCCTGCGCGTGCAGCTCGAGGTCGCGCGTGACCGCACGGCAGATGCGGATGATCTCGGTCGCGACCGTCCGGGTCCGGGGTTCGCTCGACGGTGCAGCGTCATCAAGCTCGGCCCGCAGGGTGAAGGCACGCGCCACGCTCACCTTGGCGGCAGCGACGGCCGACTCCAGCGGGGCGGCCGCCTGGGAGCCGAACTGCGCCTGTGCGAACCCGAGCTCCTGCTCCCAGCCTCTGACCGCGTCGTCGATCCCGACGAGGGAGGCGTTCGCGCGACTGCGAAGCGAGGCGGTCGACTCTGCGTCGCGCTCCGCGCGGGCGGCATCGCTCGCACCGCTGGGCAGCTCCCTGCGTCGTCGTCGCGCATCCCGACGCCCGACGGCCACGAAGATGACGACCAGAACGACAAGGACCACCAACAGGACGCCGGTACCGATCACCGCGATCGTGCCGAGCTGATCGCTCACGCGTGCTCCCCTTCGTGCAACTCGTTCATGTTGGCGGCAGAGCCCGCCCTCGACCCCGCGACCACCGCGGAGGACCCGCTCCCCTGGCGCGCGGAGTCCGAGGTCGCCTCATCGAGCGTGCCACGCTTGGCACCTCAGGTGACGGTGAGCACGGTGTACATGCCGTCGGCGTAGTGGCCGGCGATGTTGCACACGAACTCGTACCTTCCGGGCGCAAGGGTCAGGCTGACCCACCCGGACGCACCCGGGGTGATCCCCTCCCCCGCGCCGGCGCCACCCGAGTTCGAGGCCTCACCGAGGCTGCCCGTCTCGTCGACCTTGTTGCCGCCGCCGATGCGACGCGAACCCGGCGCCACGCCGTCGGCGAGCGGCAGAACGACAAGCTCGTGCTCGATGCTCCCGATGTTCGTCGCGACGAACGACACCGTCCCGGCAGGAACCGTGGCCCGGTCCGCGCTCAGGAACATCGCTCCAATCCCCATGCCCGAACTTCCGCCCATCATCGCGCCGCCCATGTTCCCCAGAGAGACGTTCACAACCGTTCCGGGGAGCTCGGGAACCCGGGTGGAGGTGTCGGACGTGAAGCCCCGGACCATCGCATAGGCACCGGACCCGGTGCTCTCGCCGAAGGCACCCGACGCCGCCACGACAGCGACGACCGAACCAAGGAGAAGCGTGACCGCGCCCACCAGTGCCGCGATCAGCCGCCCGCGGCGAACCGGGGCCGCCATCATTTGCCTCCCCGGGCTGCGACGAGCGCCGCACGATGAGCCTGGTAGGTCTCCAGGTCGATCTCACCGCGAGCGAGCCGCCCATCCAGGACCTCCAGCGGAGACGGCAGCTGTGGACTCACCCAACCTGCAGCCGCGACCGGCTTCGCACCGGTGCGGGCGCCCGATGGCAGCAACCGCACGACGAGCCAGATGATCGCCGCGATCAGGACGATCCAGAACAGCCCCATGAAGACCCACAGGCCACCGGTCATGCCGCTTCCGTACCAGCCCATCATGTCGAACTCCCTCGCTCGCGGCCCGTCGTCACCGATGACTCCAGCCTCCCGCGGCAATACATGGATCCCACCGCGGAACGGCGAGGGTTCGACAAAGATCGCCTGACGCCTTCCTCAGAATGGACGTCGAAGCGAACGAGTCGAAAGGTGTCACGGTCCATGCCGACCGGCATGTCGACGCGGCAGCGACCTCGGGGTCTGAAGGCCCCCTCGAGGCTGGGGCGACGGCTGATGCTCACGCTTCGCCGACGTCTTGTTCGATCCCGGTGCAGCCTGGCGCGCCGCCTCCGATCGCCCACGTTCGCCAGCGTCCGGCGCACGACCCCTTGAAGATCTAGGGTCCAGGATCTGGCCGGACACCATCGTGCGCCGCGTCAAACACCTGAACCCCACGACCGTCCCGGCCGGCCAGGACGAGCTGTTCTGCGTGTGGCGCCACCACGCGGTCTTCACCGACTCCCGTGAGCAGATGCTCGCCGCCGAGGCCACCGACCGCGACCACGCGATCATCGAGAACGTCATCGCCGAGCTCAAAGCCGGCCCACTCGCGCACCTACCCTCCGGGCGGATGAACGCCAACGCCGCGTGGCTGGTCCTGGCCGCGTCCGCGTTCAACCTCACCCGCGCCGCCGGGACCCTCGCCTCAAGGTTCCACGCCAAGGCGACCACCGCCACGATCCGCACCCAGCTCATCGCCGTGCCCGCCCGCATCGCCCGCTCCGCCCACCGCCTGCGCCTACCCCACCGATGGCCATGGCAGAACCCCTGGCAAGAGATGTTCACCAACGCAGCCGGGCCACCGACCCCCGCGACCTGACCACCCAGCCCCAGCGGCGAAACCAAGGACCCCACGTGCAAGACCCGGACAGACCGGCCACACCACCACGCCCGACACCCAGAATCACACCAAAGACAGCCGATCAACCGCCGTCAAGAACCCCACCGGTCGATCCAAGCTCAGGAATGCCAGTCGTCGTTGGTGACCGTTCCAAGGTCGGCGATCGCGAGCAGGTCGAGGTTGGCGTTCGCCAGGACGGTGTGGATGGTCCACGGCCCGTCGAGCTGCTGGTCGTGGATCGCGCGCCCATCGAACGTGAGCGGGAGCGTTGTTGTGCCGGCGTCGAGATCGGTGTGCGTGCCGCTGGCTGTGACGACCTGGCCGCTGGCGTCGAGGATCGGGACGGAGAGCTCGTACTGACCGGCGGTGCCGACGTTGACCGGAACGTTGAGCGTGAGGTTGTTGATGAGCCCGTCGAGGTCGCGGTCTGTCGTCTGCTCGCTTGCCGAGTCGCCGAACGCTGCGCCCCCGAGGACTGTCACG
>JABBOX010000105.1 GCA_012927555.1 Phycicoccus sp. | reverse complement strand
CTTACCGGATGCCCTTCTCCAGGCGCGAACAGGACCCTCGACAAGTCCTATCGTCCCAGGTCAGAAGGGCATCCGCGTACCACGACCCACCCACAGCCGCAACCTCATCGGCGGATCCGGGTTCAGACAGCGCCGCGCCTTCCAACGCGAGCGCGTCACGGCGCGACCGTCGAGAAGTCGATCGGCGGCAGAGCCTTGACAATCCGGACTTTCTCCATGCTGACGGTCACGATCCGCCCGAGGAGGTCGACCTGCCTGCCGCGGACCTGGGTGACACCTGGCCGGTTCGTGCGCTCTACAACGAGCTCCTGTCCATCCCGGACGTCGTTGAGACCACCGCCTGCAAGCTGCTCGCGCGCAAGCGCCCCCACCTCGTGCCGATCCTGGACACGGTGGTCACCCAGGAGCTCTCGATCGTGCACGGCCGGTTCTGGCTGCCGCTGCGCGACTGGCTCGCTGCCGACGACCGCGCCGACCACCTCCACCTCGAATCCCTCAGGTCCAGAGCGGGTCTGGGTCCCGACATCTCCGTGCTGCGGGTGTTCGACGTGCTCACCTGGATGACCGGCAAGGGCTACGCGAACGACTGACCGCACACCCGCACCCACCTCAGCCGCGCAGTCTGAGCCGACCGCGTACTCTATCTCCGCGGGACTGGGGCGGTCGGAAGTTTTCCCTAGCGTTCTCCCTAGGGTTCTCCCGACTAATTTCCCTATCCCCCGGGCCTCTAGCTCAGTCGGTAGAGCAGCGGACTTTTAATCCGCGGGTCGTGGGTTCGAGCCCCACGGGGCCCACGCTGTTGACCTGCAGATACGCCGCGGGACCGTGACCGTAGTGTCACGAGTTGGGCCGTATCTGTCACTAGCGCCGCGCGTACAACGCGCCCAGGGCGTCCGCTGCGACTGCCATTGCCGTGTCGGAGACGTGCGCGTACGTGCGCAACGTGACGCTTGGATCGTGGCCAGCGAACCGGGCGACGACATGAACGGGGGTCCCCTGCTCCAGGAGCAGCGTGAGCGCTGTGTGCCGCGCGTCGTGCAGGCGAATCGGCGGCAAGTCGGCTGAACGCGCGTGCCTGCTGAACGCGTCGCTGTAGACCTCGGGGTGCAGTGGCTCTCCTGCTGCGTTCACAGCCACGAGACGCTCACTGAGGCCGTCTCCCGAGCCCTCCTGTCGCAGGGGCACAACCTCGGCGCCCAGGGTGCGCTCGCGGGTCTTCCGCAGCGCATCGACAGCGGCGAAGTCCAACTCGATGTCCCGTAGTCCACGGGCGGTCTTCGGAGGACCGACGCGAATCTCGCGGCCGGCTTGAACCCTCGCCTGGCGGATGTGGACGACGGCCCGATCAAGGTCGATGTCGCCCCACCTCAAACCCATCACCTCGCCGCGGCGGAGGCCACGCATCGTCAGGTGCCAGAGTCCGACGAGAGGGTCTTCCTCAACGCGATCAAGGAAGACCCTCGCTTGCTCCGCGGTCCACGTGGCCATCTCCCTCTGCTGGGTCTTGGGCTTCGCCACTCGGTCTACAACGTTCCGCGGGATCAGATCGTCGGCCATCGCCTCCTGGAAGGCCTTCCGGAGGATCGTCAGCAACAGGGCGACGGTTCGCGGCGAGCGGCCCGTGCCGTGCGGGCCACCGGTGGACAACATCTTCGTCACGAGCGACTCAAGGTCAGCGCGGGTGACGGCTTGGAGCCGTTTGGATCCGAAGGCCTCTCTAGCAGGCTTCACGGCCAGGAGGTAACTGCGGTGGGTACTCCACCGCCAACTCCGTTCACTCGTCGCCATCCACGTGTCGAGATACTCGTCCACGCTGATCTTCGATGGCTCGGTGTACATCCGCGCTGAGATCTGCGCCCGGATGCGGGCCTGTGCTGTGACCGCCTCGCGCTCGGTCTTGTAGGTCAAAGTTCGCTGGCGCCGATCGCCATCCGGTCCGGGCTCCAGGTCGATTCGGAACCTCCAGCGGGGTCCGCTGGCAAGTTCGACGCGCTGGATCGACGAACCGCGCTGGCGCGACTTCGTGGTCACCGATGGGTCCTCTCTGATGACGATCTCGGCACTTGTCACTGCGCCCCGAAGTACAGGGGACCACGCAGCGCTGACAGTCTGCCTTCGGCTGCGTGCAGTCCGGACGGATCGGCAGCGACTATTCGGTAGAACCGAGAAGTCGAAGCAGGCTGGCGACGGGGACCAGGACTCGCCCTCCGACCCGAACGGATGGGATCTCGCCGGAGCGGACGGCTTCATATGCCGCGGTTCGCCCAATCCCGAGGAGTTGTCGTGTCTCCTCGACACTGAGGGTTAGTTTCTGGAACAGGCGAGCCCGAGTCTCGCCACTCAATCGGACCTTCTCGAACTCGGTGGAAGCATTCATCCGTCTAGTGTCGGACTTGGTTGTCTAGTGCGCTACCACCTCTTCGCGCGAACAGACCCCGCACTCTAAAGTTCTCTAGGAATATTTCGGATCGACTTTTGCCAAGATCGTCCACATCGGGACCAAAGGCCCATTGGGCGGGCAATGTGATGCACTGAGACGGTCGATCTGGTCGCTCCCAAGGTGGTTCGTTCGCACAGCATCGGGGCGTCCGTCGAGTGCCCCGACACGACGGCAGGCTCCTCGGACCGCTCGACACGGGGCTCGGCTGTTGCCGGCCCTTCGCACGCCGCGGGTCGGTCACCGCGTCCCCGGACCTACTTGGGGACATCGGCGTCCAGGGCAAGATTCGTGGACGGCGCCATCCACACATCGGACCGATCCGTCGTGGCAAGCGTTTGGTACTCCGAGGGCTGCGGCCGCTTCCGAAGTTGGGTGCCGAGCGTCCTCGCTGTCCGTCCGCCTCTGACGCAGCGGCCCGCGAGCGTGCACTACCGGATGGATGGCGGGGCTGTACCAGACCACTGCCAGACTAACCCCGAGCGGCTCCAAACTTCGCTCTGGAGAAGCCCTGCCCTGGCGCGTCATCCGGCCGTGGCACTACCGGTGGCGGGCAACGGTTTCACCCCGCAGATCCGCTCAACGAGATGAACCGCCGGAGCCTTCGACGCACTTCGAGAGCAAGTCCCGGTCCCGTGGCGAAGTCCGCCGTGGCAGGAGGCCTCCGACTCGCTAGCCCGCACGCGCACCGACTGGCATGCAAGACCGATCGCGGTCAGCGGTCAGCGGTCAGCCCGGCGCGATGCGCTGGCGCCCATACTCCCGTCATGCCATCCACGCCGAAGATCGTCCCGCCCGCGTTCATAACCGCCGCGAACCATGTTCGACGGGTCGCCAACACACTGGACCGGTACCTCGACCCGCACCGCGACGAGCAACCCGGCAGCATCGCGGCAGGCGACCTCTCGCACGTCGAATACAACGAAGGCTGGGGTCGTGCGACTCTTGAGGTGACTCTCGAAGGTCCGCGTCTCGCTGTACTCATTGCCGACCACCTGCACGCTGTCTCGGCCCTTACTCGGGATCCGAAGGTCGTCTACGCGCTTTCGTCGGTCATCCGGCCGGCACTGTCGACTTGCGGCACCCTGTACTGGCTCTACGAGCCTGCGACCGATGTGCACGAGCGAGTGCGACGACGTAGCAACGTCTGGCTCGTGTCGCTCGCGGAGCAACGAAATATCGCTGGAAGAGCGCATCTCGGCCTGGGCTCCCAGATCGATGTCATGCGTGCCAGCGCCGAACGGACTGGATTCGACTTCCACGATCCGCGGAGCCCGAAGGACCGACTCGAGAAGCCCTGCTACCTCGGTACACCGGTACCTCGCGAGCAGGCCCTCATTGAGGCGGTGGCCAACGCAAGCGGGAACCTCGGTGGGGCAGGGTCATTCATGCACCGGATGACGTCGGCGGTAGTCCATGGCCAGGCCCATGGTTTGCTGGCGTTCATGGACACCGGCGGGAAGGAGCCATCTAGCAACGGCACGAATCTTGTCCCAACTCACCTAAGCCTGTCGATGTACGCACTGCTCGTGGGCTCACTTCTGGATGTGGTGAACGCGGCAGTGCGCCGGCTGTGTGGCTACCACGCTTGGGACCTGCGAGCGTGGGAGCAGGTGACCGTGCCGGCCTTCGCCGACTTCAGGGACTGGATTCGACTGCCGCGCGAGACCGGCGAGCATTTGGCGACGAGCGACTACGGCCCCTCGGCGTGAAGACGGACGATCGCGCGGCGTCAGTTCAACGTACGCCCGCGATGATCTGAGCGTTCACTTGACTGATCTGACTGGGAAGCGTGAAGAGGTCGATCGCCCAGCCGACACTGAGCCGGCCGATCGTCAGAAGATAGCCGATCGCGCGACCGTAGTTCCGCATGTACAACTGGTGGGCGCCGAGCACTTCCAAGAGGACCGCCCAAGGGCAGAACTTGATGGCCCTTGCCAGGCACCTGGTCCCCACCGGCGGCCCCCAGCCCCGTCAACCCTCACGTCCCCGCCTCCTGGTCGCTGCTGAAAAACCGCTTCTCGCAATCGCCACGGAGCGGGCGCCGGCCGAGCAACCTGCTGCTCGCCTGTCGCAGCGTGCCACCGCCAGTCCCCTCTTGCCGCTTTTAGTCGGAGGCCTCTATGCGCATGACCGTGTTGCCCAGCGCCGGACTACCGCCGAGCACCATGAGGAACGTCGTGCCCACGTCCTTCACGTCCGTGGGAGCAAACCACTGACAGGCATACTCGCCGGGAGAACTCGCTATCTCGCCGCACCCTTGCCACTGCCAGGTTAGATCCGGCGTCAATCCAAACAGATAGTCAGCGGCCGGAATCGAAGCATAGACACCGGCCAGGGGTCGGTCCTCATTGGTCCAGGCTTGATAGAGACACCGAGCCGCCTGTTCGCCACCGACGACTTCTTTTGGTGCCGCGGAGCATGTCTGGTTCGCGGGTCCCGGGGCCGCTGACTCGGTGGCGGCGGCTCTCGGTGTAGACGTTGGTGCCTCGGTGACGGGTTTGGCCGATGTCGGAGGCCAGATCCGAGCGATCAGAGCCTCCGATTCGGTGCTCGCCAATGCGTAGAGCAGAGTCGAATCTGCGCCTGTCAGTACTTTACTGACGCCCCCGACAGGGCATATTAGGGTATCTGTGTGATCTTTAAGGTTGAAACCGTCGACAGCCTCACCGCCGCCAGCAACTTGGAATTTGGCGCTCCAGTTCCCGATTTCCGCCGCGGCAACAGGCGGGGCGGGCAGGGAGATCTCGCGTGGGAGGTAGATGTCGTCGATCTTCAAATTGCAAGACAGGGCGAGCATGTGGCGCTCCGTACACACATTTCTTGAAACAATGTCTTCTTCGGGGGACGGTCCACCTCCGTCGTGGATGTCGCACCCCAGCGAGGTTTTCCCCAACAGCGCGCCGGACGCGGGTCCGGCAGCAGCGACATTCCCCACCTCGTCGGCTCTGGATGCATGCCGGACGGCCCAAGCCACGGCTCCTACTGTGAAGATCATGGTCAACACGGCCGCACCTGCCATCAGCAAGCGCTTGCGATGGGGTCGGGCTGCAGCGTCGGAATTCGCGCGACGGTCGGCAGGCAGCACCTCCAGGACCCTGAGTGGCGTCGCCCGGGTCCGTTCCCCACACTCGGGGCAGAAGGCAGCGCCTTCGGGAACCGAGTGCCCGCTCGGGCACGTCACTCGGTCAGGTCCTGACTTTTCACCGCAGGTGGGGCAAAACGTAGCGTCCTGTGGCACGTCGTGACCGGATGGGCATCTCACGGTGGCTCCTCATATTGGACTCGTCCTGCGTATCGGCATCGACATCCAAGAAGGTGAACCCTCCCGGTATGTTGCGCGGGTGATGCTGCGGGGCCTGCGCCGCTGCCAGACTCCGACTCGATGACCGGCGTCTGGCCACGGCTCCACCGTCGAGGGCGTGCATCGCGATCGATCGGACTTGGAGTAGGTGGCGAAAGCAGACCGGCGAGGTCGGTCTGGGAGGCGGTCGCGCAGTTTGGCCACGGCGTCCCACGAGGACCAAGGCAGCGGGATCGGGATTGTGCGCACGTCAGGCCGCTCTCGGTGGCGCAGCGGGCGCCGCTGGGCCGTGGCGCCTATCTTCGACTCGTGACGCAACGCTCGTGGGCCGACTGTCCGTACGGCATCCCCGCATCCGCGGAAGATATGACCGAGGACCAGGAAGACTGGGCACTCGGTGAGATGGCCATGAAGGCCATCGAGGAACGTGCCCGCTCCGGCTCACCCGTGCGGCCGTGGGATGGGATGGCTGGAACGACGGTGCAGGACGCCGTCGACCTGTGGCGGCGAGGTGATCCCAGCGGGCCTGCCGGAGTAGCAAGTTCCGGACGGCTCTGACCGGTAGCCCACGGTGGTGCGGCTCCACGGCTCACCTCGGAGCGCCGAGCGCTCGGGTTGCATGTCTTGGGCGGTTGGCGCCGACGCGATCCCCCCCGGGTCGGATGTGGGAGCGGTCGGACGGCCTCGCGTGCTGACTCAGCGCCTGCGGGCAGCCGGATCGTGAGCCGCGGTGAGTGCAGCGACGGCTTCCACGCTGGGCCTCGCGTAGCGCTGCAAGGTCCTCAAGGAGGCGTGCCTCGACTTGGCCATCAACAGGGGCAGTGGCACGCCCGCCTCGGCCAAGTGCGTGATCGCGGAGTGTCGGAGTTGGTGCAGGGTGCGTCCGCCGCTCGCGGTCGTGAAGATCTCCGCGGCCCGGCGGTAGGACAGTCGCGCTTGCCCGGTCGTCGAGCAGAGGTCGGTGCTGGCCGGAGCGCGCGCAGGGGAGGGCGACCGCGAGGACAAGAAGACCGGGCCCGCGGTGCGGCCGCCGATGACCGTCGGCAGGAGTCGGGCAGAGCCGGTCTGGAAGTGGATCGTGTCCAGGTCGCCCCCTTTGCGAACCGTTGTTGCTCGCTTGGCCACCAGGTCGACGTCTTCGACGTTGAGGCGCAAGACTTCCTCGGCGCGGGCGCCGGTCTCGTACAGCAGCCGCCACAGGGCTCGGTCGCGGACGCCCACATCTCGCCGAGAGAAGAGCCGGTCGAGTTCCTCTCTAGTCAGCGCACGGTTGTGGTCTTCTGCGACGTGTCTGCGCTCCAGACCCGCCGCGACGTCGGTCGCCACCCAGCCCTGGCGGCGCGCGAACTGCAGGAAGGACCGCACCGTGGCCACGACCCGGTTCCAGGACGCCGGTGACGCCGCCGGGTACGCGAGCCCGACCGCCCGGGCCAGGTACGCTCCATCGACCGCGGCGAGCACGCTGGTGTCGAGGCGGCTCGCAACAGCGCTCAGGGTGAGCCCGTACACGCGCCTGGTGCCCGGCGCGATGTCCCGGCGCAGGAACGCCTCCATGGCCGCCTGCCACGTCACCGGGGACTCCGCCGCGGGGACCACCCTCAACCCAGAGCGACCGGCCATGTGCCCTCCCGGACTCAGTCTCGCAGTAAACGTGTCGACGAGCCGTCGAGCGCGCGAGCCGTGGCCTGCGGGAAACCCACGGTGCCGACCGAGCCTACCGCAGTAAATAGACCATTTACTGCGGTACGTCAGCGCCCGTTTGAGGCTACTTGGATCGCTGGCTCGCGCCCCCGGGCGCTGACCCCGACGCCGTGTCCACAGTGGGTCACGGTCGCCATCGGCGCGCCTTGCCGGGCCGGTTCGTTCAGCGCGCCGCTCCTCAACTGCATGGGCTCTTCGGAACGTGGAACTCCGGCTACGTTTCGGGCGTATCGGTTCCATGGCCGATCGTTGGCCGATCGCGTTGATGGCCCGATGAGTTGGATCAGCGTCGTTGTGGCACGTACAGACTGCCGCATGCCAAGGCTGTCCTGTTGTCCTTCCAGGTTGCACCTATCGTTGCCGGGTTGTACTCGTCGAGCACGTAGGCGGCGATCGCTGATGGCATGCCGCCTCTCGACTCGACCGACGCGGCGGTCCAGGTCAGGGTTGCCCCTGGCTCAATGACCGCACGATCAGGCCGAGCGGTGCCTGCGGGAACAACGATGTTGAACCCGCCGTAGTTCACTGGCAGGACCAGCATCCCAGCGCTGTCGATCGCCATTACGTACGGAGGTCTGCCCACAGAAACGAAGATGCTTTCGGGATAGTTGTTCGTCAGCGAGCCGGTGGCCTCGACCTTTGAGTAGTCGTCGAACTGCCCCGGGACGACCGCGGTCGTCGCTATCACGACGTCGACAGACCCCGCCGGGCATTTGGCTACTGGCGCGGCCTGAGGTGCTGGCGCGGCCTGAGGTGCTGGCGCGGCCTGAGGTGCTGGCGCGGCCTGAGGTGCAGGCGTGGCCGCAGGCGCAGGCGCGGCCTGAGGGGCTGGCGCGGCGGCGGTTGCCGATGCGGTCCGCGACGTATTTGGGCGAGGCGCATTTGTAGTGGGTAGCACGCGGCCTCTCGGCGAAGCACTTTGGGCAGCCGCGGCACCGGTAGCGACCGATGCGGGGCCTGGGCTGACCGTCGCGGGGGAACCGATGCTGACAGCATGAGCGATGCCGAACGCGGCCCCACCGACGACGAGCGCCCCGAGGGTCGCGATGGTCACAATTGCGGCCCTAGGCCATCTCGTCCCTGAAGGTTCAGCCGGTTTCATGTACTCAGTATCGGCCTGCCGTGAGGGCACCTGAATGCTCGCGCTGCGATTGGACTGGATCAGCCGCCCCGGCTTCCCGAAGCCCTGGCCATCACCCAGCGGGTTCGCGATCAATCCGGGCGGCGTGGGTCTCCCGGGGTACACATGTCACCGACACGTGGCCAGCCCAGTCCCCTGCACAGATGCCCTAACCCGGCGATCCTCGGTTCCTCATCCCCTCGCCTCCCCGCGCCGATGAGGCAACAGTGGAGATCATCGCGAGCCCGTGGAAGCGCTGGGGCAAGAACCGCACCTACCTTAACGGGGCGGACGAGACGCGGCTCGGGTTCTACGACCACCAGACCGGGGAACTGACCGTCGAGGTGGACGCGGTACGCGCCGAACTCGAAGCGTGGGTCGCGCACAACACGACCGACAGCCAGGCGGCCCAGACCCCTCGCGCCGTCGTCGAGGTTGCACCTCCCGCTGCCGTCGTCGCCCATGGGCAGCGTTCCCCGCGGCACGCACTGGAGCCTGCTGTCACCACAACACCTGGCTTCCCTTCGCTGTACCGGGTCCCTGGCGCCCTCGCCATTTCGAAGGCAGCGACCCTTCCCGCCGAGCAGGCCGAACCATGGCTGATGGGCGCTGCCGGTGAGCAGGCCGTCGCCGCGACTCTCGACGGGCTGCCCGTCCCATGGTCCGCGCTGCACTCGATACCCCTCGGTGACCCCGACTCCCCCACCGGTGACCTCGACCATCTCGTCGTCGGCCCGGGCGGCGTGTACGTCATCAACGCCAAGCACCACCCCGGGCAAGCGATCTTCGTCAAGGGCGACATGGTCCTGGTCGCCCGACACGCCCAGCCGTACATCGCGGCCGCACGCCGCGACGCGATGACCGTCGCCGTTCGCCTCTCGGCGGCGGTCGGCACGCCCGTCACCGTTACACCCGTCATCGTCTTCGTCGGAGCGGACGAGGTCGTGATCAAGTTCCCGCCACGCGACACCATGCTCACCACGCGCGGACAGTTGCTCGACACACTGACCCGCCGCAGGGCCGCCCTGGACGCGCCGACCGTCACCGCGATCTTCGACGTCGCGCAACGGCCGGGAACCTGGCGGTAGCCCGAGCGGCCTCGTCCCGCACCTCTTGCTCATGGCCATCAGGCGGGCCCAAACGCTCCTGGGCGCGATCCAACTCGCCTCCGTGGCCATGGCCAGACGCGGACTATGAACACGACGAGTAGGTCACTCCGCTGCAAGCGGCCCGAAACCGGCGGCCCGACACGGGCCATTGGGCTTGCCTAGATCGTGGCCGCTGGAGGCGTGCAGGCTCGTCCCGGCCTTCGGGTACGTCAGGCTCGTGCGTCGCGACCACGTATCCGGCGACCACTAGGCGTCGGCGTCGGCGTCGGGCACACTCCTCCGTCGCGCCCGCCGCTCGACGGAACGGGTTGGACATCACACGGGCTCCGATTCCCGACATTGGGTGGCGGACTTCGTAGTCTTCACCCTCAGATTCGACCAGACCCTCCGACTCGCTGTGCTGTGATGGAGCGCGCACGCGATTTTCTCGCGTGACAAGAGGGGTATGCAGTGAAGCGCGCCGACGATCGAATCATGCCGTTAGCCAACCCCGAAGCGCCGTCACGGGTCTCCGGCGTCGCCAAGCGGATCGGGTTCGTCGGGCTCGGCCTGTTCGCCCTGCTCGGCCTGACATCCGGCCTTAGCGGCCTCTTGGGGTTCGCTGGGTTGTATCTCGTGGTCACAGGGCTCTGGGCGATCGTGCGGCAACGCTCGTGGCTCGGGCCGATGCGGCGTCGCCTCGGCGCGGGAGTCCTCGCCAGTGGCTTGGTTCTGACGACCGTGGGAGGTGCGGTCGGTAGCCCGGCCGATGCACCCCTCCCGACCGCGGCATCCCCCTCCGTCTCCGCGTCACAGACGCGGACAGCGACCACAGCGCCGAGCCCGACTGCGACTCCAACGCCAACGCCCTCGGAACCGGAACCCGTGGCGACCGAGGACGTATCGCACGTCGCACCTGGCCCGACGCCGCAGACGGCTCTGGCAGCGCTGGATCTGCTCGCTGTCAAGGGCCGCGCACCGAAGACCGGATACACCCGCGACCAGTTCGGCCAGGCGTGGGCCGACGTCGACCGCAACGGGTGCGACACCCGCAACGACATCCTCCGGCGCGACCTCACGGGCACCACCCTCAAGGACGGAACTAACGGGTGCGTGGTCCTATCCGGGGCGCTGGCAGACCCCTACTCCGGCAACTTGATCGCGTTCTTGCGCGGCGTGACGACCTCGACCGCTGTGCAGATCGATCACGTCGTCGCTCTTTCTGACGCGTGGCAGAAGGGGGCGCAAGCCCTGACGCTCGGGCAACGCACCGACCTCGCCAACGACCCGCTCAACCTGCTCGCCGTCGATGGGCCCTTGAACTCGCAGAAGGGCGACGGCGACGCCGCGACGTGGCTCCCACCCAACAAGGCGTTCCGTTGCCAGTACGTCGCCCGACAGGTCGCCGTGAAGGTCAACTATGGGTTGTGGGTGACGAGTGCAGAGCACGACGCCATCGCGCGCATCCTGAGCACGTGCCCCGACGAGCCTGTGCCGACCGGCACCGCGCCCCTTCCCACGGTGGCCGCCTCGGCAGCCCCGGCCCCGGCCCCCGCGCCTGCCCCGCCAGCACCGCCCGCCCCAGTGGCTCCAGCGCCAGTCGCACCTCCCGCAACCGCCTACTACGCGAACTGCACCGCTGCGCGTGCCGCAGGGGTTACGCCCCTGCACACGGGCGACCCGGGCTACCGGTCAGGACTGGACCGCGACCATGACGGCATCGCTTGCGAGTAGCCCCAGAATAAATCGGGCCTATCAGGCGAAGATTCTGCGGGACCAGAGTTGTCGAGCATTCACGGCACGAACTGGCTACGCACGCGGATCTTCCATGATGTGATGGTGCGAGCGGGTAGGTGCCCGCGGCGACGGGGCCGGGGGGTCAAGTGAAGCACGACCAGCACGAAGCAAAACTCGAACTTCCCCCGGTGGCACCCACCGCATGGCTGCTGACGCCTGAGCGGCGCCCGCGGAACTCACGTATGCGACGTCTCGCCACATTCGCTTCGGCAACCGCCCTTGTGCTCGGCCTCGCAGCCTGCACTCCGTCCAGCGGCGGAGCGCCGGACACCACTACGACGGCTGCCGCAAGCGCCACGGCCGCGATCCCCAACGTCGTCGGCCTGCCCCTCGACGAGGCCCGTGTTGCGCTCAAAGCCGTGGGCGTCACCATCGTCACCGAAACCGACATCCAAGACCACAAGATGATCCTCGTCGCATCCAACTGGACAGTCGTCGAACAGTCCAGCGTCGCAACCGGAGTCACCCTGGGAGTCAAGAAGCGAACCGAGACCAGCACACCGAGCCCTACGGTCACTTCCGAGCCCGTCCCCGTGGCTCCGGCACCGGTGGCTCCGGCTCCGGCACCGGTGGCCCCGGCACCCGCCGCCCCAGTACCCGCAGCCCCAGCACCCGCAGCCGCCTACTTCAAGAACTGCACCGAGGCCCGCGCGGCCGGCGTGACACCCCTGCACACCGGCGATCCTGGATACAGGTCGGGCCTCGATCGCGATGGGGACGGCATCGCCTGCGAGTAGCGCCAACCCGCCACGCCCGGCAGCGTCGCCCTCGACCTTCCTAGTCCCGCACCCGTCGTGAGGGCCCCAGAGCATCGCTCTTGAGGCTCACCAGGTAGACGCCATATTGGTCGGCTGCTGGGGGGCACAGGCGCCCACTTCACGGGCGCGAGGCGGCATTGGAGTCGCGGGTCGGGGCCGAGGTGCACGTGCGTCACCAGGGCCCGGCCGGACTGGTCGGGCTACGGGCGGCTGAAGGCCAAGACCGAGCGGTGCTGCGGCTTCATCGGCTGGCCCGGTCCCTGGCGAGGTCCTCGCGCAGGGCGGCAACTTCGTGGGTGAGCGCGGCCACGTCGCGCCGGGTGGCGGCCCCGCTGTCCTCCTCGACCTCCCGCACGCGCTCCAGTAGCCAGGAGGCCAGGGAGGCGGTCACGACGCCCAGGAGGGCGACGCCCGCGAGCATGAGGCCCCCGGCGATGAGGCGCCCCGTCTCCGTTACAGGGAACCGGTCGCCGTAGCCCACGGTCGTGACAGTAGTCATGGCCCACCACAGGGCGTCCCCGAAGGTGGAGATATTCGCCCCAACCTGGCCACGCTCGGCGTCGAGGACCGCGAGCGAGGCGACGAACAGGACCAGGACCACCGAGCCCGCGACGTAGACCGCGACCCGGCCACGGAGGGAGCCGCCCGCGTATCGGTTGAGAACGCTGAGCAGGGTCACCAGCCGTAGGAGGCGCAGGGGGCGGAGTAGTGGTAGCGCCACCACGGCCAGGTCCAGCAGGTTCCTGCGAACGAACTCCCAGCGGGATCGTGACAGGGCCAGCCTCACCACGTAGTCCACGACGAACAGACCCCAGGTGCCCCAGGTGGTCAGGCGGAACACCTCCGGCCAGGGCGGGGCCAGGTCCGGCGCGAGGATCGGCCAGGCATAGGCGACCAGAAACAGCACTGCGGCGCCCGTGAGTGGCCACTCGGCGGCATCCTCCCAGCGGTCGCGCAGTGGTTCGCTACCTGGCTCACCCGCGTTCGTCACGCCCTGAGCATCCTCGCTCTCGGAGGTCGCGCGGCCACGTTCAGGTGAACGGAGATCGGGGCGGGGGGACTGGTGGCACCCGTTGCTCGGGCCACCGGTCACCAACTAGAGCCGCCGCTCCGGCTCGGCTAACCGCGTGCGATGAACGCTGCCGCGACGGTGGCCGTGATGAGGCAGGCGGTAGCGACTGCCAACACCTTGGTCCAGAGCACCAGCGCTCTCGCCTGTCCCTCATTGGCGCCTGCCGCTGCCCGGGCATTGCGGGTCTCACGCTCCGCGAGCGCGTACGTAACGAGCGTGAGTGCGTGGTCTCGCGTCGCCCGCGCCCTGGTCAGGTCGCGCTCAGCCGCCGCGTACTCCACCTGGTTGTGCGTTCCGGCGACGGCATGCCACCGATCCAGCATCACCACCAGGACGTGGTTGGCCTCGGCGTACCGTTCGAACGCCAGCCTGACGGAGGCGTCCCACTCGTCCAAAATCGGCAGCGCCTTCACACTCGCCTCGACGTCGCGGTCGCCGGGTATGCCTGCACTCATGCCGTGAGCGTCGCATGATCTCGGCAGCCGTGTGAGCGCATCTTCATAGGCGCCCTCTTGCCACGGAGGTCACGCGGCAACATGCAGGCGCACGGAAAGCGGGACGGGGGACCGGTGGCACCCGGCACTCTGGCCACCACTCGCCGGTTGCGAGCGGCAACTCGCCCCTGTCAGCCGTCTGCAGCACCGTTCGACTCAGCACAGGCGTCGATGGCGGGCTGCGTTACTGCAGGTCAGCGTTGGTGGGTTGCTCCCACTCGATAGTGCCCGGCGGCGTGTTCGTCAGGCCTGGGCCCGGCTGCTGCTCTGCCGCCCATCGAGATCAGCGGCACCCAGCGTGCTGGACGGTGATCAATGTCGAGCCAGCCCAACCGCTTGGGTCGGCAGGAATGACGCAAGCCCTTGCATGAGCGCGGACCACAGGCCCGCGTCCTTGGCGGGCCGGTCGCCCGAGCCGTCCACGAGGCGTCCCACAACCATCCTCGCGCGCGGGTCCCGCGGCGCCGGGTCGCGGGTCGGGGTCCCGCACGCCCCGACGGGGCGGTGCTGCGGCGCAGGCCGATGGCCTCTGGGGCGGCGGGGAGCGACTCGACCGGAGGTTGCGGACAACCAGGACGCGCGATTCGCCTTTGCCGGGTCGGGATGTTCGCAACCTTCAGGACTATGGGTTGGACTCCGAATATGGCGATGCGGGGCTGCCCGCACTGCGGGCTCAAGCGGGCCCAGATGATCCCGCTCATGACGGACCACGGCGTCCTGAAGAGCGACGGGAGGCCCCGGTACTACTCCGTCGTGGCATGTCCGGACTGTGCAGGTCTCGTCACTATCGAGCACGACGCTCCCGGCAGCGCTGGGCAAGTGCACAGGACTTGGCCCGCAGACGCTGAGCGCGCTCTCGACGTGGACCACCTGCCTGAGGACGTAGCGCGGTACTACGCCGCGGCCCGGCGCGTCCTTGACGCGGGGGTCCCCGACGCAGCCGCGGTGCAACTACGTCGGACGCTGGAGGCTGCGGCAGCGCACCACGGCCAGAACGACCGCATGCTCGTGCGACGCATCGAGGCGCTGATCCAGGACGGCCTGGTGACGCGATCCTTCGCTGGGGCTCTGACACTGATCCGCAAGGTCGGAAACCAAGGCGCGCACGCGACGGACGAGGACGTGGACCAGGCCACGGCTGAGCGAGCGCTGAAGTTCACGACTCAGTTGCTGCGGAACTTGTTCGAGGTGCCGGGCGAACTGGCGGCGGCCAAGACCGGCGCTCCGACCGAAGATGAACAGGCAGGCGGCGAACCGGCGGAAGAGGGCTGACTCGCCCAGTTCGCCCTCAGCGGCGGACACGCCGAGAACATCTGCGAGGCCCGAGCGGCCCCTCGCTCATCAGGCCGCCGCGCTGAGGTGAACGGAAAACCGGAGGGGCGACCGGGGCCCAGGACCTACACGCCAAGGCATGCCGGACCGGCGACTCGCCCCCGTCAGCCTCCGGGGGTTCTGTCCGGCTCACTGCAAGCACAAGCGAACCCACACCAACCGTGAATGCGTTGAGCGCGCGTCCCGAGTCGGAGACCTCGACGGATCGGCTTCGAGGCTTGGTGGATCATCACGGGGTGGAGGCGCGCGAGCAGGCTGCGCGTCATGGCCGCTGCGCGTCATGGCCAACGGCACCAAGGGGGTCCGCCGCCATGGCCTTCGGTGTCATTGCGAGGCGACAGCGCCGCCACGAGGCCTCCGGAACAGCGAAAGGGCGACCATGCAGACGGCGGCCGCAGGTCTCGTGCGGTTCGCTGTGAAACGCGACGTGAACGACGATGATGGCGCTCGCGCTTGAGCCGATTCGGCCGCGCCGTTCGAGCATGCGCCCACGTTGGGGCGCTACGTCGGCTTGGCCAGCGGCTCAGGCGTGGAGGCGTTGCTGGCCTCGTCCGCCTAACGGCGCGCCCTCCTGGGGGCTCTCACGGGTTTAGGCAAAGGGGGGCATGCCGGAGAGGCCCACAGCACCTCGGTGCGTCGTGCGACTGAACCTTTGCCTGCACTGGAGGATGCCGCGACCTTGACGAGGATCTTGCTCCAGTTGGCCCCCGCCTTTCCGAGCGCGTCGTCGTACAGAGCGTTTTCGTAGGCCGAAATCACCATCGGTCCCGTGAGTTTGACTGCCGTCTCCAGCATGTCCTGGTGGTGAAGCAGGTCCACGTCCTCGGTGTACCGGGCCCCGCTCCGGTCAGTCCTGATGTACGGGGGGTCCAGGTAGATCGCAATCCGGTCACTGTGCCGGAGGTAGGCCCGTTGCAAGATCTCGACTGCATCGACGCACTCGATCTGTACCCCAGCCAGCCGCGCACTGACGACGGAGAGTCGGGTGACGTAGTTCATCCACTTGGTCGCGTTGGAGTGGTTCGAGGACGGGGCCATGGTCGAGACCCAGTTGCTGCTCCCTGCACTGCCGAGGAAGGTCTGGTTGGTCCGCACCATGAACCGCCGTGAACGCTCCACCTTGCCCAAGGCGGGGTCATCCTCCATGCACAGTTCCAACTCCCGACGCGCATACGGGGTGTAGGTCAGGGCATCGATCAGCGCATCTCGCGTCTTCTTCTTGCGCAGCGTCTCGTAGAACAGGATCAGCATGTCGTTCATGTCCCCGATCAGTTCCACCCCCACGCGGGGCTTGGCCAGGAAGACCGCCGCCGACCCGCAGTAGGGCTCGACGTACGTCCCGTGCGGCCCAAGCAGGTCGATGATGGTCTGCGCGAGACGCACCTTGGACCCGGGGTACTGGAGCACCGGCTTCGCTGGCTGACTCACAGGCGGTGATCCTGGCCAGCCTGCATCAGTACTTGATACCGGACCTTGGGCCGGTGGGTGACCCGGTGGACGCCCAGAGCGTTGTTTATCCGGTCGGCCACCCAGAGATCATAGGAGAGCCTCGGAGGTGTCGATGCCGCGTGAAAGATGACCCCCTGGC
This sequence comes from Phycicoccus sp., assembly GCA_012927555.1. Lineage (GTDB taxonomy): Bacteria > Actinomycetota > Actinomycetes > Actinomycetales > Dermatophilaceae > UBA4719. The sequence goes on along the minus strand of JABBOX010000105.1, from coordinate 89 downwards.
GCCGGGCGAATTCTGACCCCCCTCGCTGAGAGTGAGGGAGTGATCATCGTGGAGGACTGGGCTGAGATCCGACGGTTGCATCGGTCGGA
>JABBOX010000269.1 GCA_012927555.1 Phycicoccus sp. | reverse complement strand
TGACCTTCGCGGCCGCGGCGACGGTCGGCGTCGGTATCCCACTCGCGCGGGCGGCGCGAACCGCCGGGCCCGCGTCGTTCGCGGTCTGGGCGATGGGCAGCGGCCTGGCCTGGACCGGTATCGCGATCGCAGCGATCGTGGGGAATGCCTTCGTCGCGGCGGACGCCACCGCGCTGCGCGAGGCGACCCTGCCCTGGCTCGCACTCCTCGGCGCCGGCGGAGTCCTCCAGCTACTCCTGGGTGCCCTGAGCTACCTCATGCCCGTCGTCATCGGCGGCGGTCCGGGACCCGTCCGCGCAGGGATGGCCGTGCTCGAGATCGCTTGGCCCGCCCGCATATCCCTGCGCACCGCGGCGCTCATCCTGCTGGCCGCCGGCACCGCGTCCGGCAGCGGGCCTCAGCTGCTGTGGTGGGGCCTGGTCCTTGCCGAGTACGCCGTCGACGTCGCGGTCCTGGCCGGCGCAGGGGTGCGTCAGTCCCGCGCCCGCCGCGCCCTCGGCTTCACTGCACCCACGCCTGCACCGCTCACCCCGTCCCCCACCGCGAGGAGCATCCTGTGACCGACCCGACGCGCCCCGCTGGGCCGCGCCCCCTGCCCGGCCAGGGTGGACCCCCGGTGCAGCGCGTTGCACTCGCCCTCGTCGGTGTCGTCGCGGTCGTCGCGGTCAGCCTCGCCGCCGTCCTCGCGCGCCCGACGCTCGTGGACGAGGCCAGGGGCCCGCACGCGCCGGCCGGTGCCGCCGCGGTCGGCGCGACGGGACACACCACCGCGGCGACCGTGACCATCAAGGGCATGGCGTTCTCCCCGTCCTCGATCGACGTACCCGCCGGCGACGATCTCCAGGTCACCGTCATCAACCACGGCGACCAACGCCACGACCTGGTCTTCGCGAACGGGACCGGGACGGACACGATCGCCCCAGGAGCGCAGGCGACGGTCGATGTCGGCGTCGTGGGAGCCGACCTGGACGGGTGGTGCTCCCTGCCAGGCCACCGCCAGATGGGCATGACGCTGACGGTCGTCGCTGTGGGCGCCGCACCGAGCGCGCCCAAGGCCGCGATGGCCACCGGGACGGCAACTACCGTCCCGACGATGACGCAGCTCGAGCAGGCAACACAGGGGGCCCCGCCCTACCCGGCCGCGCTGCCCCCATTGGATGCCGCCACCGAGCGCGACTACACCTTCACGGTCACCGAGGGCGTTCAGGACGTCGTCACCGGGCTGACGCGCGCGGTCTGGACCTACAACGGCACCTCGCCCGGCCCGATCCTGCACGGCCGGGTCGGCGACACCTTCCACATCACCCTGGTCAACCACGGTTCGATGGGCCACTCGATCGACTTCCACGCCGGCGAGCTCGCACCGGACGGACCGATGCGAACCATCGAGCCCGGGCAGCAGCTGAAGTACACGTTCACCGCAGGCCGGGCCGGGATCTGGATGTACCACTGCTCGACCATGCCGATGTCCCAGCACATCGCGAACGGCATGTTCGGGGCAGTCGTCATCGAACCTGCCGGCCTCGACGCGGCCGACCAGCAGTACGTGCTCATCCAGTCCGAGGAGTACCTCGGGGCCGACGCCCAGCCCGCCGACCCAGCGAAGGTCGCCGCAGGTATCCCCGACCTGGTCACCTTCAACGGCAGGGCCTTCCAGTACGACGCCCACCCCCTGACCGCGCACGTCGGTGACCGGGTACGGATCTGGGTGCTGGACATCGGCCCGAACGCCTCATGGTCGTTCCACGTCGTCGGAACGCAGTTCGACACGGTCTGGACCGAGGGCGCCTACACCGTCCGGCGGTTGGCCGCGGTCGACGGGCCCTCCTCTGGGACCCCTGGGGCGCAGGTCCTGCCCCTGCTCGCGGCCCAGGGCGGGTTCGTCGAGTTCGTACCCACCGAGGCGGGCCACTACGCGATGGTCAACCACCAGATGAGCCTCGCGGAAAAGGGCGCCCACGGCATACTGGCGGTCACCGACTGAATGTTCCGGCTGCCTCACGACCCCAGGACTCCTGACATAGCTGCCGGTCTCGGCGTGCCTGCAGCCCGCTGACGTGCATATTCGTGTGCTGGATCGCTGGCGCTGACAACCCCGGTGTGCAATAATAAACGCATGATGTACACCTGGTTTGGGGGTCGACGATCATGAGTGTCATGACCGCCCAGCAGGTGCTGCCCATGAGCATGACCCCGGGCGCCGTGCGGGTCGGTGCGGCCGCGGACCTGGTTGAGGACGGACTGGGCGGCGAGGTGTTCCTGCACGGCAACCTGACCTACGCCTGGTCGGCCGAGGATCAGGCGTTGCGCCGGCTGACGGCGGTCCAGCTCGTCGAGCTGGGCGTGGCGAAGGTGGGTGAGGTCGCTGACGCGTTCGGGGTCGATACGGCCACGTTGTGGCGGTGGCGCCACGAGTTCGCCGGAGCCGGTGTGGGTGGTCTCGTGCCGGACAAGCGGGGCCCCAAGGGCGCCTCGAAGCTGACGGCCAGCGTGATCGCTGACGTCCGCGCCCGCCGCCAGGGCGGTGCGTCGCTGCGGGCGATCGCGGCCGCGACGGGGCTGTCCACCGGGAGCGTGCGCCGCGCGCTGACCCCGGACGAGCACGAAATCGAGCACCACGACGTCGGCGACGCTCAGGGCACCGACGCTCAGGATGACGATGCTCAGGTGCTGGCTCTGGTGGTGGATCTGCCGGTGCTGGCCGTCCCGGCCGCGCGCACCGGTGATCGGGTCGCGGCCCGGTGGGGCGCGCTCGAGTGCGCCGCACCGGTGTTCACCCCCGCGGCCCGCGTCCCGCTGGCCGGGCTGTTCCTGGCATTGCCCGCACTGGAGGCCACCGGCCTGCTGAGCTGCGCGAACGAGGTCTACTCCGAGCTGCCGGGCGGGTTCTACGGCCTGGACACGATGCTCATCGAGGGTGTGCTGCGCGCTCTGGCTGGGGAGCCCCGCGCCGAGGGCGCCACCCGGATCGACCCAGTCGACCTGGGCCGGGTGCTCGGGCTGGACCGGGCCCCGGAGGTCAAGACCATCCGCCGCAAGATCAACCAACTCGCCCAGGCGGGTCGCGCCGGCCAGCTGCAGGCCGCGATCGCCGCCCACCACCTGTCCCGCGGCGACGCCGACGTCGCCGGGGTGGGCGTCGTGCTCTACGTCGACGGACACGTGCGCGCCTACCAGGGCACTAAACGCATCGGCAAGACCCACCTGTCCCGGTTGCGGTTCCCCGCCCCAGCCACCGTGGAGACCTGGGTCGCCGGCGGCGACGGCGGACCAGTGCTGGTCGTGATGAGCGAACCCGGCGCGTCGCTGGCCGCCGAGCTGCGCCGCCTGCTGCCCGAGCTACGCACCGCGGTCGGCGACCACCGGCGGGTCCTGGTCGGCTTCGACCGCGGCGGGTGGTCCCCTGCCCTGTTCGCGCACATGGCCGCGGCCGGGTTCGACGTGCTCACCTGGCGCAAAGGCACCATCGCCGACCTGGCCGCCGATCAGTTCACCGACGTGAGGTTCACCGGCGAGACCGGACGCCAGTACACCTGGACCCTGGCGGACACGGTCGTGGACGTGCCCATCGACGACCGAGGCGGGGTGTTCCCGATGCGGCAGGTCACCCGGTGGGACACCAAGAAGAATGTCTCCCGCCAGGTCCATGTGCTCACCACCCGGACCGATCTGGACGCCGGCCAGGTCATCTACCGCATGGGCGCGCGGTGGCGGTTGGAGAACTACTTCCGTTACGCCCGCATGCACTTCGACCTCGACGCCCACCACGCCTACGCCTCGACCGACGACGACCCCGACCGGTTGGTCCCCAACCCCGCCAAACGCGCCGCGCACGCCGACGTCGCGGCCGCGCGGGCCCGCTACGACCGCGCCCAGGGGCGCACCGACGCCGCGATGCTCGCCGCCCGCTCACCCGCGCCCGGCACCACAAGCATCTTGACGAACACCGTCCATGACGCGATCACCGCGGACCTACGCGCGGCCGAAACGAACCTGGCCGCCGCCCAGGACACCCACAAGAGCACCCCGACCCGGATCGCCTTGGGTGTGTTGCACCCCGGCCAGCAGGTCCTGGACGTCGAGACGAAGCTGATCACCCACGCGATCGGCGCAGCGGCGTTCAACACGATCAACGCCCTGGCCCGCGACATCCGCCTGGATACCGGCTACGCCCGCGCGAACCACGAAGCCCACACCCTGGCCCGCCACGTCCTGACCCACTCCGGCGACATCGACCCCGGCGTCGACGGCGTCTTGACCGTGCGCCTCGACCCGATGCCCACCGCCCGCGCCACCGCCGCGATCGGCGAGCTCTGCGCCCACCTCACCGCCACCCAAACCCGGTACCCCGGCACCGACCTGATCCTGCGCTACGAAATCAAAACCCGACCCTGACCCTGCACGAACTCTGGTGCTATGTCAGGAGTCCTGGACCCTCGCTGGTGTCGATGCGGAAAGGCTGCCCCCTGGGCGCCCCCAGGACGCTGCCCAAACTTCATGTCCCGGCCGCCCCCACACAGGTCGCCACCTCCCGCAGCACCGCACGATTGCGGCAGCCGTCCAGTTCCTGGCTCGCGCACGGGGTGCTCACTGTGGTGGCTCGTGGTCGCTCCAGTTCGGCTCGGTCAGGGGCTTCGGAAGCCCGACACGGCCGCTCGACGAACTTCGCAGCCAACTCGTCGGGCACCTTGTGAAGCGGACCGACGTGGACGGACGCGATGTGGCCAGCCGCGAGCAGCAGGTCATGAGGGCCCACCCGATGCGACGGTAGGCCCTCCTAGCCGACGCTGAGCAGGAACTTCTCGTCGTTGTCGCTCGTGAGGTTGATGATCTGGGTGACGGGGCGAGCTGCGCTCGCACCTGGGTCAGGGCGACGAGGCGGGGTCGGGCAACTGTGGACGTGGCGGTCCTGCCTGGCGTGGAACGTGTCAGCCGGCGTGGCGGCGTCGATAGCCGAGACGATGACGGGCAGCGCACCGATGGCGACATGGCAATGAGGGGTTGTGCCATCACCCCATCACCGATGACGGGACGGATGACGCGACCGCTCGACATCGGGACCATGACTTGCGGCTCCGTTCGTCATCGCCTCGGCTATCGCCCCCGACCAGAGTTTTCGGCGTCCGTTGGGCACCAGGAGGCGACCATGCGCATTCACGCGACAGCGACCGGAGCCGGCGACCTGCAGGCCGCGCAGCAGCACGTCGCCCGCGATCGGCACGGCCCACCTGCTGCCCTCATGGTCATCGACACCGAGACCCGGGCCTGCCGGACAGTGACCGCGCGGCCGTCCTAGTCCACAAGGAGCGCGTCGATCACCCGGTTGTCGGGCGGGTTGATATTGCTGCTCGCAGCCTCACGCCATCACTACCCGGCCCCGCCGGCCGCCTCCACGCCCGACCCCGAGGAGCCGGCTATGGGACCTCGGCTCATTTCTGCGATGACGCGGAGGAGGCCATGAACATCTTGACGTCGTCATCAGCGTGGCCGATGCCCACGATTCCGAAGTTGTCCACCAGGACCTTGACCACATTTGGCGACAGGAAACCCGGCAGCGTCGGACCCAGGTGAATATCCTTCACGCCCAAGTACAAGAGAGCTAGGAGAACGATGACCGCCTTCTGCTCGTACCAGGCGATGTTGTAGGAGATCGGCAGCTCGTTGATATCTGCCAGACCGAAGACCTCTTGCAGCTTCAAGGCGATCACCACGAGGGAATAGGAGTCATTGCACTGTCCGGCGTCGAGAACCCGCGGGATACCGCCGATGTCGCCCAGATCCATCTTGTTGTATCGGTACTTCGCACAGCCCGCCGTCAGGATCACCGTGTCCTGAGGCAATGCTCGAGCAAAGTCGGAGTAGTAGTTGCGCTTCTTGGCCCGGCCATCGCAACCAGCCATGACGAAGAACCGTCTGATCGCTCCGCTCTTGACGGCATCGACCACTTTGTCGGCTAGAGCAATGAGTTGATGATGGGCAAATCCGCCGATGATCTCCCCGGTCTCGATCTCGGTCGGTGGCGGGCACGCCTTGGCTTGCTCGATGAGTGCGGAGAAGTCCTTGGCTTGGCCCTCAGCGCGGTCGGCCACGTGCTTGACCCCGTCGAAGCCGACGACACTTGTCGTGTAGAGGCGATCCCTATAGCTCTCCTTCGGTGGTACCAGACAGTTCGTGGTCAGGAGGACCACGCCGTTGAAGGAATCAAACTCTTTGTGCTGCCTGTGCCACGCATTGCCGTAGTTCCCCACAAAATTATTGTATTTCTTGAAGGCTGGGTAGTAGTGGGCCGGAAGCATCTCGCCGTGCGTGTAGACGTCCACGCCAGTTCCCTGGGTCTGAACAAGCAGCTCTTCGAGGTCCTTCAGATCGTGACCGCTGACAAGAATGCCAGGGTTGCCTCGAACACCGATGTTGACGGTCGTGAGCTCAGGGTTGCCGTAGGAAGTCGTGTTAGCCCTGTCCAGAAGAGCCATGACGTCAACACCAAACCGCCCGGCTTCCAAAACCAGGGCAACGAGGTCATCCGCCGTCAGCGCATCATCGAGCGTGGCGACCAGGGCCTTCTCGATAAACGCGAAGATGCCCTCGTCTTTGTGCTCCAAGACGTAAGCATGCTCAGCATATGCAGCGATTCCCTTGACGCCGTACGTGAGGAGCTCCCTGAGCGAACGGACATCTTCGTCCTCGGTGGCGAGGACCCCAACAAGCGCAGCCTTCGCTTCGAACTGATCGGCGGGAGCGGTCCACGTGGCCGCATCCTTGAGGTCGGCCGCAATAATTCCGCCCGCACCGATGATGTCCCGCTTGAGGTCCTCGCGCAGGCGAAGGCCCTCCTGGATCCGGGCCACAAATGAGTTGTGGTCAAAATTGGCATTTGTAATCGTGCTGAACAGGCTCTCCATGATGAACTCATCGATGTCTTTGCGGACAACACACAGCCCGCGGGCCTGAACCGCATGGATCGCAATACCCTTGAGAGTGTAGATCAAAAGATCCTGCAGCCGGGCAACATCTTCCGTCTTCCCGCAACGCCCCTCAATCCTGCAAGAAGTCCCACCGGTTGTCTCTTGGCACTGGTAACAAAACATGCCCACCCTTGTTTCCACCTATCTGAGCGACTCTGCCGTGACCGTTGTTTGAGACGGCAATGTGTTGCAACTACGTGTAATGGATAGGTGCAGACGTTTTACCACGTTGGAAGGTGAAGCTTCAAGATTCCGGCGTACGGCAGATGTCACATGAAGCGGTAGACCAGCCGTGGTCGAGGGGTCGGGTGTCCCCCGAGCAGATCCACCGCCGCTTTCACCCGATCGCCTCCGCCGCGCCGGGTGATCGGGTCGGCACGGACGCGACGGCGGGTGCTCTGACGGACTGGTCGAGACCACCCCACACGCCGGGCAACCCGACGGTTCGATCGAGTCGATCAGCACCCACCGGTGCCCACTGGCAGCGTCGATCACGTTGGTCACACGATATCCGGGCAAGTTGAAAGGCGCGCTCGCGACATCACGCCGCGGGGTGCGCTCGATCACGACTCCTGGTCCTCGCCCTGGTCCTGGTAGATGTCTCTGCAGCACCCATCTCAGCCCGAAGCGATCAGCCCTTCAGCCATCAGCCCGGCCGCGAGCTCTACGCCCCAGCTGCGGGATCGTCCTGCCTCCGCGCTGTTGATGTCCAAGGTCCTCCGCGTCGGCGAGGTACATCCGACATGTTCGAGGTGGTCGCGGCGCACGGCGGCCCCTGGCGAGTCGTCGCTGCTGACGGTTGCGTCAGGGGGTGCTCAGCGCAACCAGCCGTGCTGTTGCACGATCGGCAGCCCGCGCCACCACCGACCGAGTCCCCAGGTGTCCCCAGCGAACGTCAGTGCGAAGAAGACGAACAGCAGGCCATAGATGATGTGGTAGTCCACCAGGGGGTTTGTGGAGTGGATCAGTGTGATCGGGAACTCAGCCATCCACATGAGGAGCATGAGGATCGAGCCCGCGACGGCAGCGACACGCAGACCGATGCCGAGCATCACGGCCGCGCCGATGGCCAGCAGCGCGAACATGAACAGCCCGTCCGAGAATGCCGACGCCATACCGCCGAAGAATCCGGCGAACGGGCCCTCCAGGTGGCCGAGGAAGCCCTGCGACGGTGTGCCACCGTGGATCCAAGCCTTGGCCGACGGCGTGCTGTAGCCGAAACCAAAGAGCTTGTCGAAAAAAGCCCAGAGCATGAGGAATCCGACGGAGAGCCGGACGACGGCCAGCATCTTGCGAGCAGCAGGGCCCACAAGAACGCCTTCCTCCGTACCGGCCGAGATGCCGGGTGCGGTCCGATCCTGAGTGAGACTGGCCATTGCGGTTCCCTTCAGCTCTGAGTCCTGGTTTGGCAGCGGGGCTAGATACGACGCATCTCAAGGCTGCGCCCGCTCGGGGGATGCCGCCCGGGCCTTTGGTCCCGTCAGAGCCGTACTTAATGTCCCGAGTCGTTGGCGATGGGGCAAGCCACGAAGACGCGCCCTGGACCCCGATCCCTCCAAGCTGGCCGGCTGAGCCGACCAGACCTGAAGCACCCCAGGTTTGCCGCCCCTGTGTGCGTCCAGGATGATGTGCAGCACGCCGAAGAACATCGATCTGGAGTTGAGGGCGCGCGCTGTGCGGTTGGTCAACGACCATCTCGGAAGTACGGGAACGTATCGGCAGCGGCCGTCGCGGTGGCGGTCGACTCGGGTGCTCGACCGGGGGTCACCTCGGTCGAGAGCGAGGCGGGCAAGGGTCTGAAGGCCGAGAACCGTCGGCTGCGCCAGGACGCGGCGATCTTGAAGGCGGCGCCGTCTCTCTTCGTAGGGGAACTCGAACCCCACAACAGCTGATCACGGGTTTCATCGACACCATGACAGCCGAGGGCCACGCGGTCGAGTCGGTCTGTCGAGTCCCACGCGAGCAGGGCTGGCAGGTCACCGCGCGGACCTACCGGACCTGGACGAACCCCCGCCGGTGGGCCTCGTCGCCCGGGGGCGCCGCCGGCTGACCACGGAGGGCCTGTACGGGCGATGCACGATGACGGCCCACCTGCGCTGGTCCGCTGTCCCTGACGCACCGACGCTCGCCCGAGGTCGCCGTGTGGCGTCATCCGGCATCCGGCCCTGCGGGCGTTGCTCAGCACGATTCTCGCCGCCCCCTCGGCTGGAAGGCCCCGATCGACATGTTCACCACCGCCCTGACACGATGAACACCGTCAACGTTGCGACGATGACTCGAATCCGCCCCCGCACATGCGATCGGCTCGATCGCCGTGGGGCGTGATCTGACAGACGGCGCGGCCAGCGTTGCTCATCGAAATTCTCGCCGCGCGGTCGGGCGCGCACTCACGGCGCGCGTGGGAGCACTACGCCGAAGAACGCGCCGTCACACGGGTCCTCCCTGTATCGCTCGATCGAATCCTGCAGTGCAGCCTCGAGCCGTGCAGGCAAGTGAGCACCGACCGGTCCAACGCGTGTTCGAGGCTGGCGCCTCCTGCGGACCGTGAGCCGCGCAGAGCGCCCTCGGTGACCGGTGACATGGGCCTCAACCGCTCGTCGCGCGCGTACCCCAACGCGTACCCCAACGCGATCCTGTCCACTCGCGCTCGCGGGAGTCCGGGAAGGGTTCGTCCATCGTGGGCGAGCTGGCTGCCGAGCGGCCCTTCGACGAGGTACGTCGCGGCTACCCCATCGGAACCGCCGTCCTCACCGCGATCCTGCCGCCGCACGACTGCCCGACTGTGGTGGTCCCGGTCCGCCAGGGCAACGAGTGGATGGACGTCAAGGACGGGTCGAGCCTGATTGGGATGACGTCGTCGTCGAGCAGTTGAGCAGCGCACTCGCACTCGGGCTGCTCTACGAGCGCCACCCCGAGCGCATAGTCGCCCTGGGCGGGGAGTGCTCGGCTTGCATCGCACCGTTCGCCGAGTTCACCCGACTACGGAGACGACCAGGCCGTCGGCTGGCTCGACTCCCACCCCGATGCCGCGGCTCCGGCCAGCGAGCACCCGGGCAACCAGGCGACGGCGATCGCGGTACTGATTGGCCAAGGCGACCCCGACGTCCTCGCTCTCCTGCGCGCGGGAATGGACCCCGAGCACGTCGCGCTCACGGGTCTGCACTCGTGGACCGACGACGACTTCCTGAACGTCGCTGCCTGGGGCCTGAGCACGTTCACACCGGACGAGCTGCACACCTCCAGCATGTCGTTGCTCGACCGGGTGACGACGAAAGGGTGCTCGAAGGTCGCGACCCAACTTGACGTCGACATCGTGGACAGCGACGAGCTCGTGATCGGCCTCGGGATGGCACCGCACGGCCTGTGGGCCGCCGAGTCAATGCCGACCTGGTCGCCGCGGCTGACGTCCTCGGCCTCACCATCGCGGTATACGTTCCGCGGCAGGTCGTCGACGTGGCCGAGCTCCTGCGCGGATGCCCTTGCTGTAGCCGGGCGCACCTAGCCCGGAGCGCCAGCGGCGTGCCGTGCCACGACCGTCCAGGGCACGGTCAGAGCGCTACCGGCTGCCCGCCTGTTGACGGGTCGGGCTCCGTGGCACCAGCGCTACGTCGTTGTCCCGATCGACCACGGTGAAGGGCACCCTCTGCAGGCCCCCGGGTCGTGCACCGGAGGGTGCGGCGACGATGTCGAGGATCGTGTCGGAGGCGATTGTCATGTTGGTGTCAACTGAAGCGAACCGGGGCACGGAGTAGCGGCCCTCTTCGATGTTGTCGAAGCCGACGACGGGCACGTCGTCGGGTCCGCCGATCGCCCGAACCGCGAGTGTATGGAGTGCGCCGAACGCGAGCGTGTCGTTGAAGCAGAACAGCCCGTCGAAGGACGTGCCGGCGTCGAGCAGCCTGGCGGCCGCCTGGGACCCCTCGGCACGGTTGAAGTGCTCGACGTGGCCAACGAGGGCGGGGTCGAAGTCGATCCCCGCCTGGGCGAGCGCGCGGCGGTAACCCTCGAAGCGAAGCCGAGAGGTCGCCGTCGATCCGTGTTCCTGCACGCCGATCACGGCGATCCGGCGTCGGCCCTTGTCGAGTAGGAGATCGGTCGCGGCGGCGGCTGCTGCGATGTTGTCGACTCCGACGTGCGGAATCGTCGAGGTCGCCAACGACTGCCCGTGTTCGCCGATCAGGATGAGCGGAACGTTGCTTCGCCGCTCGCCGATGTCCTCGGGGGTGAGTCCGAGCGGGCTGAGCACCAGTCCCTCGAGCTCGGGTAGCCCAACGCCCTCGCTCATGCGCCGCTCGGCGAGCCGGTCACCCTGGGTCTGAGCGACGACGACAGTCATCCCCCGGCGCTGGGCCGCCGAGGAGAAGTTGGACGCGTACTCCGCGAAGTACGGCTCACGCAGGTCGGGCATGACGAGCGCGACCATGCCGCTGGGGCCACCGCGCAGCTGGCGGGCGGCGAGGTTCGGTCGGTAGCCGAGGTCCTCGATCACGGCCAGGATCCTGGCTCGGACCTCGTCGCTGACCATGCCAGTGCCGTTGACCACGTTCGAGACGGTCTTGGCACTCACGCCCACGTGGGCGGCCACGTCGACAAGCCGTACCCGAGCCATCTTGCCCCTCCGTTCCCAGTGCCGGTGGGCGGTGTCCTTGACATCCCGGCACGACAGAGACTAACTTCCAGAATCGTTAAGTTCAACGTTGAACTCACGTCGTCGCCACGGCAGTCGTACCGAGGTCCAGCCTGTGCAGTTCAACGTTGAACCCTACTTGAGGAGGAGAACCCCGTGGCTGGTGCGAGGAGGCGTCTGACGCCATACCTCTACGTCCTGCCGATCGTTGCCATCTCGGGCGTACTCATCTACCTGTCGATCGGCTTCACCGCCTGGGCGAGCCTGACCGATTGGAACGGCCTTCGTCGGATGGACTTCGTGGGCCTGCAGAACTACGCGACGCTGCTCGCCGACCGAACGTTCTGGATCGCCCTGCGCAACAATTTGCTCTTCCTCGTCGTCACCGTCTCCGTCCAAGCGGCTCTCGGCCTCCTGGTCGCGGTGATCACCAACGAGCGGCTGCGCGGGAGCAACGTCTTCAAGGCGATCTTCTTCCTGCCCATCGCCATGGCACCGGCCATCATCGCGACCGTCTTCAAGTACATGTTCGAGGCGAACTACGGCTCACTCAACGAGACGTTGCGAGCGCTGAAGATCATCGGCCCGCACCAGGCCGTCGAATGGCTCGGGTCCGATCTGGGCGTCTGGTCGATCATCGCGATCAACATCTTCCAATGGATGGGTTTCTCGATGATGGTCTACTACTCCGGCCTCATGGCGATCCCCGAGGAACTCTACGAGGCGGCCATGATCGACGGTGCCGGATGGTGGCGTCGGCTGACCGGGATCACCATCCCCTCGCTGCGGGGCACTACCAATGTGCTAGTCGTGCTGGGCATCGTCGGCTCCCTCAAGACGTTTGACATCGTCTGGCTCACCACCGGCGGTGGCCCCGGCGTCTCGACCCACTTCCTCAGCACGTTCCTCTACCAGGCGCGGTCCAACCGGGAGGCGGGCTACGCCTCGACGATCGGGATGGTCATCCTGCTGATCGCCTTCGTGCTCTCCATGCTGCAGATCAAGCTCGCGAACCGGCAGAAGTAATGACGATGCGCAGGAGACTCCCCGCCCAGTTCGCGATGTACGCCGTTCTGGTGCTCCTCGCGGCGATGTGGCTCTACCCGATCGGCGTCGCGATCTACAAGTCGGTCAGCGTTGGTGGCTGGCACAACTACGCGGTCGTTCTCCACCACCCGACCTTCAGCTACTGGAACGCCGTCGGCAACAGCTTTCTCATGGCCGGTCTGACCGCCGTGGTCATCATGATCATCTCCTCGCTCGGGGGGTATGCATTTTCCACCATGGAGTTCCGCGGGAAGAATGTCATCTACAACGCGCTCCTGGCGTGCCTGGCTGTCCCGATCGCGGCACTGATCACGCCATTGTTCTTCTCAATCAACTCAATCGGGTTGAGAGACACCTACCTCGGCGTCATCATTCCGCTGATTGCATTCAACGTGCTCATGATGCTCATGATGATGCGCAACCACTTCGACTCCCTGCCCCGTGAGCTGATCGAGGCCGCAACTCTCGACGGGTGCGGCACGTTCCGCATCTACCGCCAGGTGCTCATGCCGTTGTCCGGGTCGGCACTGGCCACCGTCGGAGTGCTGTCCTTCGTCTACTCCTGGAACGAGTACCTGTTGCCGAACCTGCTGCTGAAGACCCCCGACAAGTTCCCGGTGACGGTGGCGATCTCGCTGCTGCAGTTCGACCGGATGAGCCAGGAGCAGATCTCCCAGCTGTACGCCGGGCTGGTGCTCATGACGATCCCGTCAGTGCTCGTGTACCTGTTCAGCCAGCGCTACCTGCGGGCCGGCGTCGCCGCCGGCGCGGTCAAGAGCTGAGCCGGCGATGCTCAACAACCACGTCGGCTACCGGGCCCTGCCGGTGACCAGCACCCAGCAGTACACCAACCCGGTCGGGTACGACGACGGGATCACACGGACCGACCCCGACCCGTTCGTCATGCGGTTCCGGGGACAGTACTGGTGCTACTCGACCGGGGAGTCCGGGGTCCAAGTCAGCACCTCAAGCGACCTGGTGCACTGGCGGCATCGCGGCTACGCCCTGCAGGTCAGCGGCGCACGGCAGTACTGGGCACCGTGCGTCGTGCACAGGGACGGGACGTTCTGGATGTACGTCTCGTTCCGGCCCGCGGACTCCGACGACCCGCACGACGAGCTGCTGCACGTCGCGAGCAGTACGTCGCCGGCCGGCCCGTTCACCGTGCAGTGCCGACTCTTCGACACGTTCTCGATCGACCCGCACGTCGTGCGCGACCCCCGCACCGGCGACTTCGTGCTCTTCTACTCGACCAACGACGTGACCGGCCTGGAGCCCGAGCGAGCCGGCACGTCGATTGTCGTCGACCGGCTCGTCACCATGCAGACCCTCGCCGGAGACCCCCGCCCCGTCGTCGTGCCCACCCTCGAGGAGGAGATCTTCGAGAAGAACCGGTTCGGCGACGGCCGAGACTGGTACACGATCGAGGCCGCCACCTACTTCACCCACCACGACACTGCATTCCTCACGTACTCGGGCAACGCCTACGTGCGCGAGAACTACTTCATCGGGTACTCCAGCGCCCCGCTCGCCGCCGGCCCCGAGGCCCTCACCTGGACCAAGCACCCCAGCGACCACGTGTGGGCGCCACTGGTGCGTCGGTCGGCGGCCGTCGAGGGAACCGGCCACAACAGCATTGTCAGAGCACCGAACCTGGTCGATGACTGGTTGGTCTACCACGGCCGCGACCAGGCGGAGCCGCTCGTCACCGGAGTGGAGCAAAGGGTCCGCCGCATCGACCCTCTCTTCTACGACGGCACCTGCCTCACCACACCCGCACCGACCGCCGTTCCCCAGGATGCCCCCGCAGCCGCCACGATCCACGACCAGTTCGACGGTGCACGCCTCGGCGCCGACTGGACCGTGGTTGCCGGCTCCGGCACCCCGATACGCGACGAGTCCGGCACCGCCCTGCGGACCGGGTGCGACGCGCTCAGCCTGTTCGTCCATGACCGCGAGGTCCTCCACCACGTCGCCGAGGTCTGGCTGCGCTCCGAGCCGACAGACGCAGGAGCCCGCTGCGGTGTCGTTCCGGTCTTCCACGGGCCGGACGACCTCACCACGATCGAGCTGGACGCGGCCACCAGGTCGCTCACCGTCTGCCGGGTCCGCCACGGGATCGTGACAACTCTCGCGCGCTGGCACACCGGCCGGCTCGATCTGGCCGTCTGGCACCGGGTCGAGGTGGAACGCACCTTCGACGAGCTCGACATCCGGCTCGACGACGTGCACGCGATCACCGTCACGACCGGCGACCTGGAGCCCGGTCGGTTCGGGCTTGCGTCCGTCGGTACCGTCGCCCAGTTCTCCGCGGTCAGCCTCACCGAGCACCTCGACCTGCACGGAACCCGGATGCGGCACCTGCCGGGACTCATGACGGCCGACCGCCACGTCGAGCTCGGCGATGGCGGGTTGTCCGCGCTGTCCCGCCGCCCGGTCGTGCTCACCAGCGGGCGACTCACCCCCGATGTGATCAGCACCCACGAGGTCGAGGTGCTCAGCCCCGCCGGATCCGTCGACCTGTACCCCGTCGTCATCGACGCCGAAACCTACGTGCGGGTCCGGCTTGAGGCCACCCGCGTCCGCATCACCGTGGCGCGAGCCGGAGAGGAGAAGAAGATAGTCGAGGCCGACCACCCGGGGGGGCGCACCAGCGTGCGCACCCTCATCCGCAAGGACACCGTGGTCCTTCGCGCCGGGTACCTCAGCCACCACCTGTCGCTGGACGTCAGCGCCGGGTTCACGCAGCGCACCGAGCTCGCTGGATCGACCCTCCACGGCTTCACCCTGACCTCGGTCGCAACAGCAGCGATCGATGACCCACCGAAAGAAGAGGACTGACATGCACGCACACATCCGCCGGCTGCGCACCGGCATCGCGATCGCTGCGGCCGCCGCGATCTCGCTCGGCGCCTGCAGCTCGAGCTCCCCTGACGCAGCGTCTTCCTCCTCAGGCGCGGTGAAGCTCACCTTCCACTCGTGGCTGCCGACACAGGACCAGTGGCCCAACCTCGTCGCAGCCTTTGAGAAGGAGAATCCCGGGATCACCATCGACTTCACCCGGGAGGAGGACTTCGCCGGCTACAAGACGAAGCTCGACAACGAGATCCTCGCAGCCGAGGTCCCGGACATCTACGGCATCCAGGTCGGGGCGTCGTTCGACGACTACGCCCAGTACGCCATGCCGGTGAAGGACTACGCATCCGACTGGATCGGCAAAGTGAACGCCGAGTCGGTCAAGCAGACGACCACCGCCAAGGGCGAGGCGGCCGCCGTCCCGATCCTCAACGCCGGCATGGAGTTCTACGTCTACAACAAGACGCTGCTCGACAAGCTCGGGTTGAGCCTGCCGACCAGCTACAGCCAGCTCGTCGCGACCAGCAAGGCGGCTCGCGCAGCCGGCTCCTCCCCGTTCGCCATGGGTGCGGCCGACTCGTGGCACGACACTGACTTCTTCGTCTGGCTGAGCACCCAGTACGGCGACGGCAACGACGCCTACAAGGCCGCCTCGGGCACTGGAAAGTGGAACACCGACAACCTGGTCGCCGCCGCGACGGCGTGGCAGAAGCTGTTTACCGACGGCGTGTTCCAGGATTCAGCGACCACCACGACGACGTACCCGTCGGCACGCGACGACTATTTCTTGGCCGGCAAGTCAATCGCCTTCCCGACCGGTTCGTGGCACGTCGGCGCCGCCCTGTCGACCAGCCCTGAGGTCCCCGGCTCCGCGGTGGCCAAGGACAAGATCGGGATGGCGGTCTTCCCCACCGTCGGCCCGCACGACGCAGGCGTCACCTCCGGCGTGGACTTCGCGCTCGCGGTCAGCAGCACGCTGACCGGCGCGAAGAAGGACGCGGCGGCCAAGTTCGTCCAGTTCATGGCGGTCGGCGCCGGTCAGCAGCAGTGGGTCAACACGCTGCAGGGCTTCCCGGTCGCGAACGGCATGTCCATACAGCTCAGCGACGGCGAGAGCGCGCTCGCCAAGTCCAGCGTCGACCTGGTTACCACCGCGCTAGCCGCCAGCACCCACCCGCGCAAGTTGACCAGCTCCAAGCAGTCGCTGGAGAACGACCTCGGGATCGTGCTGCAGAACGTCGCAGGCGGAGCCGACCCGGCCAAGGAGCTGGCCAGCCTCAACTGACACTCGCTACCCAGCGAAGCGGTCGCGCGGCCCCATGCGCGACCGCTTCGT
>JABBOX010000178.1 GCA_012927555.1 Phycicoccus sp. | reverse complement strand
CGCCGATGTCTTCCTGCAGGACGGCGAGACCGTGGTTGGCCGCAGCGACGGGCGCGCACACCGCAGCCTCGTATGCCGGTCGCTCGGCTGCCAGCCCCGCGGCGGCCGCGGCAGTGGATGCGGCGGGCAGGTACTCCACGTCCGGAAGGTGCGCGCCCATCCATCCGCGCACCTGTGCCCAGGCGTGCGGATGGGTTGACACCATGCGTATGTCGGCGAAACCAGTCCCGACCGGAGCGGCCAGGACGAAGGAGATCGGGACGACCTGTTCGCCGACCACGACGAGCGGGTCCCCGCTGGCCAGCGCGTCCAGCGTGGCGCTGACCCCGCCTTCGACGGAGTTCTCGATAGGCACCATTGCGGCGTCGAGATCGCCCGCGCGCAGTGCCGCCAGCGCGGCGTCCACGGAGGCGAACGGGATGCGTTCGGCGTCGACGGCCTCGGCCACCTGGGAGCATTGACGCAGCGCCATCTCGGTGAATGTGCCTGTGGGACCAAGGAATCCGTAACGCGAGCTCACGAGCCGCCCTTTCCGGTTCGGGCAGCGGCGAGCGCCTGCTGCTCCTCAGGCGACAGCGTGACCTCGCTGTCGCCCTCCACGATGCCTTTGGCGTAGGTGCGGGACTCACCGCGCGCGTGGATCGAGCTGATCACCAGCCCATCTCCGCGATCGTCGATGATCGCCGCCGAGAAGGAGAGCCGGCCGCCCATGTCCCCGAACGCGTCGTAGCGGACGACGGCAACATGACGAAGACTCTGCTCGATGTCGCCGGCCGCCCCTGCGAGCGTGTCGCGAACGCGTGCGACGTCGCCGCGCAGCTGGGCGATCTCGCTGGACTGGTCGGCGAGAACTGCGGCGACATCCTTCTCGCCGCCCGCCCACAGAACGCGATACCGGGCCTGGATGCGGGAGAGGCGCAACTGAGCGCCAACGGCGATGGCGAAGGCGATCGCCACAGCAGCCAGCGCGACGACGACCAGCGTCGACACCGTGTTCTGGCTCAGGCTCACGACCGCAGCGTATGACGATTGACCGCCCCTGCGCGCGAGTGTTCCAACTGACGGCCAGGTCAGGGCCAGCCCGATCGCTCGTCAGGGCCAGGATCTGCCCAGGCCGTGGAGTCGTTAGGCTTGACGCCACCATGAGCTTCGCCATCGCCCTCACCGCCTTCCTGCTGATCTTCCCCATCGAACTGCCTGACAAGACGTTCATCGCGACGCTGGTCCTGGCGACGCGATACAAGCCGCTGGCGGTCTGGATCGGGGTTGCCTCCGCGTTCGCCGTGCAGACCGTCATCGCGGTGACGCTGGGCGGACTGATCAGTCGCCTGCCGCGGACGCCGGTCGAGATCTTCGCCGCCTTGATGTTCCTGGTCGGTGGTTTCATCCTGATCCGCGGGGCGGGCAAGGCCGATGCCGAGGAAGCCGAGATCGAGCACGAGTTCGAGGCCAAGGCCACAGCGGGTGTGCAGGGGTTGCGGGCTGTTGGAGCCAGCTTCCTGGTGCTCTTCGTGGCCGAGTGGGGGGACCTGTCACAGCTGCTGACCGCGGGCCTGGTCGTGAAGTACCAGGACCCGGTATCGGTCGGGGTGGGCGCCTTCCTTGCCCTGGCCACGGTGTCGGCGCTGGCCGCGATCCTGGGCCGGACCCTGCTCACACGGATCCGGCTGGCCACCGTCCGCCGGATCGGCGGGAGCGTGTGTCTGCTGCTCGCCGCTGCGTCCCTGCTGCAA
The DNA here is from genome assembly GCA_012927555.1 of Phycicoccus sp. Taxonomy (GTDB): domain Bacteria; phylum Actinomycetota; class Actinomycetes; order Actinomycetales; family Dermatophilaceae; genus UBA4719. The sequence goes on along the minus strand of JABBOX010000178.1, from coordinate 15,557 downwards.
GTCGCCAACGTCTCCATCCTGGGCTGACTCTCCCCGTAGCCTGTTGCTCGTGACCCGACGCCGACTGCTCGCCGCCACGGCTGTCGCGGTGCTCGCAGCGCTGGTGATCGGCGGCCTCGTGACGTCATCGCCGGACGCGTCCTCTCCCGCCGCGAGCAAGGACCTCAGCGGATCCATCGTGGTCATCGGCACCGGCGGCCTGTCCTGGAGTGACGTCTCGGCCGAGGCCACGCCAGCCCTCTGGTCGTTGTTGCGCGATGGGTCGACCGCCGCCCTGACGGTCCGCTCGGTGCGTGCCAACACGTGTCCGGTCGACGGCTGGCTGAGCCTCTCCGCCGGAGAGCGCGCCGGCGACCATGACGCCGCCGGTGGCGGTGGCGGAGGACCCGACGGGGCCAAGCAGGCGTGCCAGGACCTGCCCGACTACATGAGTCCCGGCAAGGTGCCCTACTGGGACGGTTACCTCGCGGCGGCGGCAGCCACGAAGTTCGACGCCTCCCTCGGCTTGCTCGGCGACCAGGTTGCCAGCCATGGCGGTTGTATCCAGGCGGTTGGTCCCGGGGCGGCTCTGGGCGCGGCGCGGGCGAACGGGATCGTGGATCACTACCAACCGTTCGACGCGTCGACACTGGCTTCGGCCCTGACCGCGTGCCAGGCAACGCTGATCGACGTCGGATCGATCCGGGATCCCGCCGACGTGGACCCCCAGGACGAGTCACACCCAAAGACGACCCGTGCCCAACAGGTCACGGCGGTCGACGCCAGGGTTGCCGCCGTGATCAAGGTGGCGCCGTCGGGGACCGATGTCCTGCTCGCAAGCCTTTCCGACGCCGGGGTCACCGAACGTCTGCGGCTGATCGCGGGCACCGGGCCCTACTTCGGAGCTGGGACGTTGCAGTCGTCATCGACCCGGCAGCCAGGACTGGTGCAGCTGTCGGATGTCACGGCAACCGCCCTGGATCACCTGGGCATCGCTCGCCCGTCGAGTCTGGGCGGCACCCCCCTCCAGTTCGTGCCGGGCGACGGCAACGACCAGCAGTCGGCCGATGAGCGGCTGACCGGCCTGCTCGATCTTGACGAAGCCTCATATGAAGTCCACGGCCTGGTGGAGCCGTTCTTCTATGGTTGGGCACTGCTCCAGCTGGCGCTGTATCTCGTCGCCGCGGTGCTCTGGCGTCGCCGTTGGGGCACATCGCCTCAGCGAAGGCGACTACTGGTGTTCACCCGTCGGGCGACGACCGTCGCCGCGACGGTTCCGGTCTCGACGTTCCTCGCGAACCTGCTTCCGTGGTGGCGTTTCTCGGTGCCTCTGGTGAGTGTGGTCGCCTCCGTCGCGATATTTGCCACTCTCATTTCGCTGCTGGCTCTCCGGGGGCCCTGGCGGAAGCAGTTGTTCGGGCCCTTGGCCGTCGTCAGCGCGTCAACCGTGGCGGTGCTAGCGGCCGACGTGATGACCGGGTCGAGGCTCCAGCTCTCCTCGCTGCTGGGCCTCCAGCCACTGGTCGGGGGTCGCTTCTATGGCATGGGCAACGTGACCTTCGCGGTGTTTGCCACGGCCACCCTGTTGCTCTGCACCGTCGTCGGCAACCACTTCATCACGGTCCGGCAGCCCCTCATGGCTGCCGCCGCGGTGGCCGTCATCGGGTCGTGCGCCATCATCGTGGACGCGGCCCCGGCATGGGGGAGCGACTTTGGAGGCCCGCCAGCTCTTCTGCCGGCGCTGGCCCTCCTGATGATGGCAATCCTTCAGATCACGGTGACCTGGCGTCGGCTCCTGGCCGTCGGTGGGGGGACCGGCTTGTTCGTCCTTCTTCTGGGCCTGCTGGACTGGCTCCGTCCAGCCGAGTCCCGTTCGCACTTGGGCAGATTCGTGCAGACAGCCCTCGACGGCGGCGCCTGGGACGTCATCTCCCGCAAGTTCGACCAGAACATGTCGCTCCTGTTCGGCAACCCTGTGTCGCTGCTGATCCCTGTCGGCATCGTCGTGCTGGCCTACGTCCTTGCCCGGCCCACATCCCGGGCCGCCGGACCACTGCGTCGGTCCTTCCGGCGGGTCCAGCTCCTGCGCCCGGGGCTCATAGCCGTTCTGGTCATGTGGGTGATCGGCTTTGCCCTCAACGACTCGGGCACGGCAATCCCCGCCGTGGGAGCAGGCCTGGCCATACCCCTGCTGATCGTTCTGGCGCTCAAGACGCTCGAGGACGAGGCGTTCGCGGCACCCGCGACCACCCGCGCCTCACGGCGCGCGCGATAGCCAGCAACACCAGCCACGCCGCCAGCGGGCCAACCACCTTGCGGAAGCCCAGGGTCAGCGACTCGACGCCAGGACTCATCGCGACCACCCGACCCGGGACGTATGCCAGAACCATGACCGTCAACCGCGCCAGCAGTATCCCGTCGAGGGCCGTGGCGAGCATGAGCGGCAGAGTGGCCCAGGTGAGCACGTCATACCAGGGCAGCGCATAGGGGGCTGCGACGGCGTATGCCGTTGCGAGCACGAACGTTGCGGTCATCGCCGACTGCGTCTCTTGCGAGAGCGAGGCCTGGTGCGACGTCGGCGGCTGCACCGTGGTCAAGGTCTCCGATACGGCCCGGCGAGACAGTGCGAGACGCGACAGCGCCCATGCCAACGCCACGATCGTGACGACGGAGGCGACAGACACCACGGTCCTGGCTGCGTCCAGCGACATCACCGCTGAGAGAAGGTTGACGACGGGGCGCCAGGCAGTGGCAAGAGACACCCCCTTGCTGGCCTTCATGAGCTGATCGAAGACGTGAGGCCCGGCCCGGAGGTGCAAGAAGGCGACCACGGTCAGGGACGACACAGCAAGCGCGATGATGTTGCGTGCCATGGGTTTTCGGGCCAGGGAACGCCAGGACCACAGGATTGCCAGCCCCACGATGGCATAGGTGATCTTGGTGCTGACCGTGGCTCCGAGGACCAGCCCGGCAACCCATGGAGTGCGCGCCGCGAGCACGACCGCGGTCAGCGCCAGCGCCGTCGCGATGAGGTCGACGTGAGCGCCGAGCACCGCAACGCCGAACACGAGCGGGTTGGCTGTCCACAACAGGTCGATACGCGCCAAGGTTCTGTCATCGGAGGCCACGTGGCGCAACAGGACGCGGACCAGCAGCCAGGCCGCCACGATCAACAACTGCCAGAACCAGACCGTCTGGCGCAGATTGTCTTGTCCGACAAGGGAGCTCAAGGTCTGCAACGCCGGGCCGAAGGGGCCATAAACACTGGGCGCCATCGTCCATGGCGGCTCGACAGCGCTGGTGACCGGGTCGCTACCCAGCGCCCAGGTGATCGGAGCGACGGCGTAGGGGTCGCCGCCTTGCGCCGCGATCCGACCGTAGGCCGCGTAGTTGGTGTGGTCGGCCGAGCCGATCGGCGCCGTCACCAACGCCAGGGCACCCAGCGCCAGCGGCCATGCCCTGGACCACAGCCGGGCCCGTGGCCCGTGCAGACGCTCAGCGCCCTCCGAGCCGTGCCGCAGGCCCCACCCGACCGCGACCGCTCCCAGCAGGTATGCCGTCCACAGAAGGGCCGTGACAACGGCTGATGACAGGGAGATCGGGAGTTCGCCGGGAGCCCAACCGCGTGGGCCGAGACCGGGCTTCGCCGCTGATGGACCAGACGCCGCCACCAGCAGGAGCAGGCCGAACGAGAGGCTCAGCGCAACTGGCCGCAGCCACACAAGAGTCTTGTCAGAAGGTGAGGCGCTCACGGCGACCCCTGGCTCTGATCAGTCTGCGGACCCGGCGATCCGCGAGAGCCAGCCAGACGTCGCGATACTGCCTGGCGCGGTGGACCTGACCCCGCCAGCTGGAGCCGGTGACGCGGTGCTGAAGGTCGCAAGGGACCTCGAGCACCCGCAATCCCGCACCCAGCACGTCAATGGTGAGTCCAACCTCGACGCCCCAGCCCCGCGCCAACGGTGAGGCCGCGTCGAACGCCTCGCGGGACAGACAGCGCATGCCCGATAGCGGCTGGGTCGGCGTCCACCCAGCGAGCCTCTCGATACCGTTGCGCGCCAACCGAACCACGAAGCCATGACCGCCGCCCGAGGTCGACTGCCGTGGCAATGTCGCGATGGTCATGTCTGCATCGCCCGAGGCGACCGCCGCGACCAGGACTGCGGCGTTGGCTGCGCTGTGCTCCAGGTCCGCGTCGATGAACAGCAGCAGCCGACGCCCGCCCAACACCGCCGGATCCTTGATGTCCTGATCGGCGACAGCCCGGGCTCCCGTGGCCATGGCCGCCGCCTTGCCACGGTTGCGCGGATGGCTCAGCACGACAGCGCCAGCATCGGCCGCCAGCCGCCCGGTCGCATCAGCACTACCGTCATCCACCACGATGACCAGGTCGACTCCGGCGATTCGACGTGCCGCAGCCACCGTGGTCACGATACGGGCGGCCTCGTCCTTGGCCGCGATAATCACCGCCACCGAACCGGCCGTCGTCTTGGAATCCATGGCGACCGGTCTCAGCGCAAGGTGACCTGGCGACTCAACAGACCCGAGCGGGCCCGTCGTTCCTCGGCGCTGAGGGTGCCGGTCTGCGCCAGCGCTTCGTCGAGCCAGACGGCCATCCGTGCCACTGCACTCTCGTAGTCGGCACCCGCCAGACCAGGGTCGAGCTCCCAGACGGGGACCAGCAGCCCGCACGCCCGAAAGGCCCCGAGCAGCCTGGTGCCCTCGCCCAAAGAGGTGGTCCCCGCCGCGTGCAACCGTGCGAGCGCGTCGGTCGCCGCATCCTCGTTGTGCGGAAGCACCCAGCGCAGATAGGTGCGCTTGCCGACCCGGCACCAGTAGGCCGAAGGGGCGGACGTCAGCTTGGTCGTCGGGATCGCCGAGGCGTTCGCCTGCTCCAAAGCCTCCTTGCCACCCTCATCGAGGTCGTCGGTGTCCGCGACCCAGAAGTCGAACCCCTCGTGCACCGTGACCTCAAAAGCAGCCAACGGATCGAGGATGTCCTGCAGCCGAGGAGTGGTGGGCCTGGCGAGTGGTGACGACGGCAGCGGCACCCCGGGCTCGGCAGCAACCGTTGCCAGCAGCACCTGGGCGACATCGCGGCTTGCGTCGCCGGTGGTGGACCCGGCCTGCAGCGCCACCATGACCGCGCCGTCGATGCGTCGCAGTCCTGACCACGCCATCGGCAACATTGTTGCCACTGTTGCGGTCTGGGGGCGATCGGCCGCGACGACACCGGCGGCAAACGTCACCGTGGCACTGGCGGCTGGAACGACCTCGCGCAGCGCCACCCAGTCGGTTTCGCCGGTCAGTCCCTCAAAGGGTCTGGCCACGAACGGAGCGGGGCCCGCGGACAGATCTCTCGTGCGGTTCTCGCGCGCATGCGTGCCGTCAGCCGTGCGACGTCTGGATGCCTTGCCCATGGTCGCCAACCTTAGTGTGCAGAGACCAGTGTGCCGAGACCAGTGTGCCGAGACCAGTGTGCCGAGACGTGGATCAGGTAAGGCTGCGAACGGAGGGGCCGCCGAGGGCGACCCATACCGTGCAGGAGCCGACATCATCCTTGACGCCCCACTCATTGGCGAGGGTGCGAACGATGCGCAGGCCTCGGCCGTTGGGCGACCACGGTGAGGTCGGCGCTGGAGCCGGGATGGTGGGTCCTCCACCGTCGGTCACGGAGATCTCGACCACACTTTCACTCACGGCCCAGTTGACGTGGATCATTCCGTCAGGCAGGGGTTGGGCATGGCGAATGGCGTTCGCAACGAGCTCGGAGATAACGATCTCGGCCTCGTCGATGACCGTCTCGTTCACCTCGAGGGCACGCAGCTCGGACACCAACGTGCGCCGAACCCGCACCGCCGAGCTCATCGCCCACGGAACGCGCAGCGTCCGCGCTGACATCCTGACCTCCGTGTTATTTGTGTTCTTGAAATCCCCGCCCGCCCTGACCGTAGTCCTTGCCCAGGACATATCGGACTTTATACCTTGCAGAAGTGCCGTTGGACGTCAGTCCCTGCCGAGGACATGGTTGCGGACGAAGGCCGGACGGTTCGAGATGATGGCATCAACCCCGAGATCCAGACACCTGTCGATGTCGACCTCGTCGTCCACCGGATACACATAGACCTGATGACCGCGGTCGTGCTGTCTCTGCACTGTCTTGGGCCAGCGTCGGATGATCTCTTTGTCCAGGCCGGCGATCTTCGCGCCTTTGGGCAGCGACCCGTCGCGGAACCGCAGCGGCACCGAGTCCTCCATGAGGTAGACCAGGGGCACCTTTGGACACAGCTGTCGCATCCGGGCGATCGCCAGCTGCGAAAAGGACATCAGGCGCACGTACGGCAGTCCAGGTTGGTAGGCGCGGTTCAACCCGAACTCGTTGAGGACCTTCGCAAGCTCGCGCTCGACCTGACCGGCGTAACGCGTGGGGTGCTTGGTCTCGATCACCAGCCCGACTTCGCGGCCGGCCTGCATCACCACGTCGATCAGGTGGTGCAGGGTCAGCAGCTTGTCGCGCTCGCGATCGGCGAACGGCATCTCGGCATCGCCCGCATGTGTCAGCTTCCAGGAGCCGAAGTCCAGACCGTTCAGGGTGGCCAGCTCCAGTGTGGAGACCAACCCCTTGCCGTTCGAGGTCCGGTCGACCTTGCGGTCGTGGACGCAGACCAGGTGGGAGTCGGCGGTGAGCCGCACGTCGCACTCGAGAACGTCCGCGCCTTCGTCGATGGCACGTAGGTAGGCCTTGAGCGTGTGCTCGGGCAGATCCCGGCTCGACCCGCGGTGGGCGATGATCAGAGGGGTGCGCCTTGCCGTGGGCATGACTACTTCGTGCACCTCCCCATCCTGACACTCCCGCTCAGATCTGAAGGCCAGACACTCACGACCTGGACATGGAACACCAGGTGCCGGAAAGTTCTTCCCGGAGTCAGGTCAGCGGCGCCCGAGGGTGGAGCCGGACGAGAAGGCGGCAGCGCCACCTCGCGATGAGGACGTGGAGTAGACCGAGGACGAGCCGCCCTGTCCGCCCGCACGCCGGCCGCCCTGCGACGACGGGCGCTTGGTCCCCGAAGATCGCTGCGCAGCGTCACCGGCGGCGCCACGCGGGGAGCCGCTGCCAGAAGTCGTACTGCGACCGGAACCGTTGCGGGGAGCGCCTGCTCGAGCGCCATTGGCCCGACCACCGCTGGCCCGACCACCGCTGGCTCGACCGCCTGCCGAACGCGCGCCGCCGGAGCGACCACCGCCACCACCTGAGCGACGGGAAGCGTTGCCCTCGTCCACGGTGAGGACGAGAGGCTCCGTGAAGGTGCGCTCGCCGGGGGCAAGCTGCTTGAGCAGAGGATGGGTGGCGTCCAGCCGGGTCGTGGTCGCCTTGATGCCGGCCCTGCGCGTGAGGTCGCGAACGTCCGCCACCTGGTCGTCGGTCATCAGCGTGATCACCGTGCCTTCGGCTCCGGCGCGGGCGGTGCGACCGGAACGGTGCAGATAGGCCTTGTGCTCCATCGGCGGGTCGGCGTGGATCACCAGCGCGACGTCGTCGACGTGGATGCCGCGAGCCGCGATGTCAGTAGCGACAAGGGTCCTCGCCGCTCCGCTCTGGAACGCGTCCATGTTGCGGGTCCGGGCGTTCTGGGAAAGGTTGCCGTGAAGCTCCACGGTCGGGACCCCAGAGGCGTTGAGCTGTTTGGAAAGCTTCTTCGCACCGTGCTTGGTGCGGGTGAAGACCATCGTGCGCCCCGGAGCCGACGCGAGGTCGACCAGCACGGGGAGCCGAGCGTCATGGTGGACGTGGAAGATGTGGTGGGCCATCGTCGAGATCGGCGACTGGGCTGAGTCTGCTTGGTGCGTCACGGGATTGGCGAGGAAGCGCTTGACGATCACGTCAACACCGGCATCAAGCGTGGCCGAGAACAGCATGCGCTGACCGGTCCGCGGGGTGCGGTCCATGATGCGTCGAACGCAGGGCAGGAATCCGAGATCGGCCATGTGATCGGCCTCGTCCAGGACGGTGATCTCGACGGCGTCCAGGGTCAGGGCGCCCTGGCTCATCAGGTCCTCCAGGCGTCCGGGGCAGGCGACGACAACGTCGACCCCCGCACGAAGAGCGCTGACCTGGGGGTTCTGGCCGACACCACCGAAGATGGTCATGCTGTTGATCCCGAGCGGCTTGGCCAGCGGGGTCATGGCAGCCTCGATCTGGCTGGCCAGCTCGCGGGTCGGCGCCAGGATGAGAACTCGCGGCTTGCGGGGCTGGCGCGTCGTCTTGCTGGCGGCCAGCCGGGTGAGCAGTGGGAGGACGAAGGCGTAGGTCTTGCCGGAGCCGGTGCGGCCGCGGCCGAGGACGTCGCGACCCGCGAGGGAGTCGGGCAACGTCGCTGCCTGGATCGGGGTTGGGATGGTGATGCCTGCCGCCGTGAGTACGGCGGTCAGGGAAGCGGGCACGCCAAGGCTGGCGAAAGTGGTGTCAGAAGACACAGGTGGGTACTCCATCAGATGTAAGAGGGTCGTTCTGCCCGGCGCAAACCCATGCGGTCGCGGCGCGTGGCTATCGACATAAGAAAGCAGGTCCGAGGCAGAACTGTGCGGACCGCTGTGATCAGTCTAGGGGATCACAGGGACACCGATGACACATCACCGCCGAAATGGGCCCCGGTCGGGCGCCGATCCGTGCTCAGGTGGAGCGCTGAGCCGTGCTCAGTCCTGTCCGCCCATATCCACCGAGTATCCCTCGTACATGAGGTCGGAGCCGCGCTGGCGATGACGAACCAGAGCTGCGATGAGTGCAGTGCCGCGCTCGCGCACATCGTCCAGATCGTCCGACATCGACTCACCCCGCGCGAACGACCCGGCTGCCTGACCCACCAACGTGAGGAGATCTGACATGAGCTCGGTCAGGGTCGCGTGGTCCTGGGTCAGCTTCTCAACCTGATGGGTCAGTCTGGGCGTCGAACGGATCACCGCGCCGTACAAGCCATCTGGGCCCTCGGTGAGCTCGACGTGGTCACGGAAGTCGCCAGACAGCTGCAACAACGCGGCGGAGACCCTCTGAACCCAGGCCAGCGGCCCGCCCGGGATCGGCGCCGCCAGTGCCCGCTCGAGCTCGTTGATCGCCCCGAGCAGCTCGGCCCTGCGCCGCCGCAGCACTGTCAGACGCTCAGCCTCGATCTCGGCGTCAAGCTTGGTCTGCGGTTCTCCCGCGGTGGTGGTCATGCCTGCAGTCTGCTTCCCATCGCACCAGCAGTCCAGTTCTGGCCGATAACCCGACCTCCCTGCCACCCCGCGTATTCTCGCCGCCATGACCTCTGCCATGAGCCGCCTCATCAAGGCCTTCACTGATAGCCACGTGGTGCTGATCCGGCTCACCCATGGCAGGTTCGCGGCCCGGATGGGCAACTTCAGGCTCTGCATCCTGACCACCACCGGCAGGAAGTCAGGTGTTGAACGACACAGCCCGTTGGCCTGGTTCCCCCATGATGACGGACTGGTCGTGATCGCATCGGCCGGCGGTAGCGACCATCATCCGGCTTGGTACCTCAACCTCGTCGCCAACCCTTTGGTGAGCGTCGAGATCGACGGCGTGGACCGGCCGATGACTGCCCGGACAGCCTCCGCCGCGGAGAGGGCGAAGATCTGGCCGGGCATCGTCGCAAGGGCGAAGAACTTCGAGAGCTATCAGGCCAGAAGCTCGCGTACCATCCCGGTCGTCATCCTCCGGCCCCGCCAGCACGAGGGCCTGGGCCAGCACGAGGGTCTGGGCCAGCACTGACAGCCTGAGCCAGAGCTACGGGGTCTGGGTCATCCGTTCGCGCGCAGATACCGGCCAAAGTGCGGGACGGTGAAGGCGATCCGCCCGCGTTGGCCGCTGTAAATCAGGCCCTTCTTGAGCAGGGCGTCGCGGGCCACGGACAGTGACTGTGGCTTGCGGTCGAGCGCCGTCGCAACGGATGCGGTCGAGACCGACTCAATGTCGTCCAGGCCGGGCCCCGCCGGGTCCTCTGCGGCGATCTGGGCGGCATCGGCCATCGCGCGCAGGTACTCGCGTTCGCCCGGCGTTGCCCGTTCGTAACGTGACCCGAAGAACCCCAGGGCGAGCTCGGCCTCGGCCTCCGGCGCAGCGACCTGGATGTCCTCGAGGGTGATCGGTGATGACGGGGCACTGTCCCAGGCGACTTTGCCGTAGGCCTGGATGAAGTACGGATAGCCGCCGGTTGCGGCATACATCGCCTCGAGGGCTTCCTGCTGGAACTCCGCGCCCTCACCCTTGGCCGGCAGCTGCAGGGCCAGGTCGGCAGCCATGCGGTCGAGCTTGTCTATGCGTGAGTACTTGAAGAGTCGCTCGCTATAGGACTTACTGGCGCTCAAAACCGCTGGTAGGTGGGGCAGTCCGGCTCCAACAACAATGAGTGGCAAGCCGCTTTGGCTGATCTCGTGGCACGCGGCACAGACGGCGGAGACGTCCTCCGGCCCCAGGTCCTGCATCTCGTCGATGAAGATCGCGACGCCCCTGCCGACGTCCGCGGCGAGCCCACCGACATCGGTCAGCAGCTCGACGAGGTCGATCTCGATGTCACCCGAGTCCGCGCGCCCTGACACCGCTGCCACGTCGATGCCGGGGTTCCAGCGATCGCGGATCTTCGCGTTCGGTGGCGCCTCACGTTGGGCGAAGGCCTTGATGACACCGAGGACGTGGTCGACCTCGTCGCCCTGGGGGTGGCCGAGCTCGCGAACCGCTACGTGCAGGGCCGCGCTGATGGGTCGCCTCAGCCGCTGGTCCGGACGGGCCTCGAGCTTGCCGGTTCCCCAGTGCGCGCGCACCGCGGCCGACCGCAGCGCATTGAGCAGCACGGTTTTGCCCACGCCACGCAGCCCGGTCAGGACGATGGAGCGCTCGGGTTTGGATCTGGCGATGCGCTCGAGCACCACGTTGAAGGCTCGCAACTGGTCGTCTCGACCGGCGAGCTCTGGTGGGCGCTGGCCGGCGCCTGGGGCGTACGGATTTCGGATGGGGTCCACGATCGCAGGCTATACAGATGTATCGCGTATTTCTGAGATATGGCCAGACAAGCCGATCGTGTCGCGGTCAGGCCGGTTCTCTCACTTGAGCAACCGTGACATCCGACGGTCCGCGAGCGGCTTGCCGCCGGTCTGGCACGTGGCGCAGTACTGCAGGGACGAGTCGGCGAACGACACCTCGCGTACGACGTCGCCGCAGATCGGGCACTCCTGACCGGTGCGCCCATGCACCCGCATCCCGGCGCGCTTCGCGTCCTTCAGCTCTTTGGCCGGCTTGCCCGACGCAGCACTGACCGCGCTGGTGAGCGTGCTGCGCAACGCGGCATACAGCCTCTGGATCTGCTCCTCATCCAGGCTTGAGGCAAGCGCAAACGGCGAGAGCCGCGCCGCGTGCAACACCTCGTCGGAGTAGGCGTTGCCAACACCAGCAAGGAATCCCTGGTCCTTCAGCAGGCCCTTGACCTGTGTTCGACGGCCCTCCAGCAATGCCGCGAAATTGTCGACCGTGAAGTCATCGGCCATCGGATCGGGCCCCAGACGCGCGATCCCGGGCACCTCCGCAGGGTCCCGCACGATGTATGCGGCAAGTCGCTTACGCGTCCCGGCCTCGGTCAGGTCAAAGCCACTTCCGTCAGAAAGCCTGCAGCGCAAGGCAATTGGTGACTTGCCGGCCCGGATCGTCGTGGCAGACAGCGCATCAGACCAGCGCAGCCAGCCGGCCCGGGCCAGGTGGAAGATGAGGTGCAGCCCTTCGGCCTCGATGTCGATGAACTTGCCGTGGCGACTGACGTTGCTGATGGGCAGCCCCTGCAGTGCGGCAGGGGCTGGGTCGTAGGTCTTCAGCGCGCTGATCGACCCGAGCTCGATGCCGACGATCGCCAGGCTGTCGACGCGCTCGCGCAGGAAGTCGACGAGCGCTTGGACCTCGGGGAGCTCGGGCACCGATCCATTCTCGCGCAGGCAAGCGGCACCGCCACGCTGACTTTGCGGTCACCCGCCGTCGACTTTGCGGTCAGCCGTGGCCGCTGGATCCGCCACGAACCGCCCTCAGCTGACGCTCCAGGCCATAGCCATCGGGCGCACGAACCACGGGAACAGGCCGCTGCACCCGAGGGGCGAACTCCTCGTTGGACACCGGTATGCCGTGGGAGAGCACCTGCTCGGCCGGCGTCAGCTCACGAATCGCAATGGCCTCAACGACACCCGGGCGATCCCGCGCGAAGTCGCCATAGATCTTGGGGTCGTGCTGGCCGTCGTCGCCGACGAGCAGCCAACGAATGTTGGGGAACTCCCGTGCTAGCCGATGCAAGGCCTCGACCTTGTGATCCTGCCCGCTGCGGAACCAGCCAGTGTTGGTCGGCCCCCAGTCGGTCATCAGCATCGGCCCGGCCGGATAGCCATGGCGCTTGAGGAAGCGGGTCAGCGTCGGCGCGGTGTTCCAGGCCCCCGTGGACAGGTAGAAGATCGGCGCACCGGGGTTCTCGCCGATCAGGGTCCGGTACATCGGCGCCATGCCGGGCACCAGGTGACGAGCAGTCTCTTGCCGCACGAAGGTGTTCCAGGCGGCGATCATCGGACGCGGCAGCGAGGTGGAGATGACCGTGTCGTCGATGTCGCTGATGAGGCCGAAGCGGGTCTCGCGGTCGATGATCAGCACTGCGGCCTCGACCGGTTCACCGCCCTCGGACTCGATCACGACAGCCCGCCAGCCAGGGGCAAGACCCGGATCGGGAATCACCACGTCGATGTACCCGCTGCGGTCCGAGAACGTATGTATCGTGCGGTCGCCGACGCTGACACGGACCGGTGTGTTCATCGCCCCCGCCGTGACGAAGGCCCGCCAGCCACGCTGGCCGTCCGCGGTGCCCCTGAAGTCTCGAATGATCCCGTCCGCCACGCTGACCTCTGGCGGCTCGGCCAGACGGCTCAGCAGCACCCGTCCCAGAACCCGCACAAAGTCCTGACTGCCATAACCCGTGTGGCTGATCGTGCGCGTGCCCCAGCCGCGGCCACGCATCAGGGCGTTGGAGCGGCGGTGGAAGGCATCCTCGACAAGCGATGCGGCGTGGGGTCTTGCCATGCCCAAAACGTATCGCGACAACGCGTCGAATGACCCATCTTCGCCCGGACAGCGGAGGCGCTCGCGCTCGACGAGCGCCCCCCGTGGTTCAACGTGTGGAACGGTTCAATGGGGAGCGCGAGCCTCAGGGCGCGGGTTTGGCGTACGCCGCGACGCCCGTGTCGAACATGACGCACGGTTCGTCGCCTAACGTCCAGGCGTCGTGTCCCGGCTCGATGACGAACACGTCCCCGGGTCCGACGGTTGTCTCGGTGTCGTCGTCGGATCGCACCGTCAGCTGTCCGGACACGCAGATACCCGTGTGCCGTGCCATGCACGACGCGGTCCCCGCGATGGGCTTGACGTCGTTGGACCACCGCCACCCCGGTTGGAAGGTCTCCCTTCCCAGCGTGAAGTCCCCCAGGGTGACCACGTCGACGTGGCCGTTCGCCTGGAACTTCCGGGTCTCGTGGGCAACATCGATGTTGCGTGTTTCCAGTCGGCTCATGTGTTCTCTCCTTAGGTGTGCCTTGCCTAATTGTGTGACTCCCCTGATCCGGCATAGTCCCTCGGATCTCGTCGAAACGTCTACAACAATCAGCGCACGAAAATCTGCGGTCGCACCCACGAAGAACTGCGCACACGTCCTCACCCCGGGGCGCCTCACTCCAGCGTTTCTCGAGCGTTTCTCCGCCACCTCACGCGCCGCAGATCCATCAACCAACCCACCAACGAATACTATTGACAACAATGATCACTGGTGCTTATCGTCTGTGTTGTGAACGACCCGATCGAGCTGGCCCGACGCCTCGCCCCCGTCATGAAAGCCCTGTCCGACGAGAACAGGCTGGCGATCCTGCTCGCGGTTGCCCAGCGAGACCACTCGGTCACTGAGCTCACGGCGACCACGGGCTTGTCCCAGACACTGGTCAGCCATCACCTCAAAAGCCTGCGCGACACCGGGCTCGTGACGGTCACCGCCCAAGGTCGCAGCAACATCTACTCGTTGTGCTGCGCCGCGGTCGCCGACCCCCTCGAGATGCTCGCTGCGCTCACAAAAGCTCCGACCACCACTGACCCGACCAACCCCTCGATGACTGGAGATTGAGATGACGATTCACGATGCGGACGAGCTGCGCGCGGTGGTGCGGGAGCACTACGGGAAGGCGGCCACAGAGGCCGGGTCCGGGTGCTGTGGCGGGTCCGGGGATTCGAGCTGTGGCGACCAGAGCTCCTCGTCGGACCCCTTCGGTCGCAAGCTCTACCAGATCGGCGACCGTGAGGTGCTGCCCGAAGCGGCACTCGCTGCCTCGCTCGGGTGCGGCAACCCGACGGCGCTGGCCGAGCTGCGGCCAGGCGAGGTCGTGCTCGACCTCGGGTCCGGTGGAGGCATCGACGTCCTGCTCTCGGCCCGCAGGGTCGCCCCGACGGGCAAGGCATACGGCCTCGACATGACCCCTGAGATGCATCAGCTGGCCCAGCGCAATCAGGCCGAGTCCGGTGTCACCAATGCTGAGTTCCTCTTCGGCACCATTGAGAACGTCCCGCTTCCTGACGACTCGGTCGACGTCATCATCTCCAACTGCGTGGTGAACCTGGCCGCCGACAAGGGCACGGTCTTCCGAGAGGCTTTCCGTGTATTGCGACCCGGCGGCCGCCTTGCGATCTCCGACATCGTGCTGCGTCGGCCGCTTCCGCCCGAGCTTGCCGAGCTGATGGGACTGTGGACCGGTTGCATCGCCGGCGCACTGCCGGAAGGGGTATGCCGCGACGAGCTCAGGGCCGCCGGCTTCCAGGAGATCGACATCGATCCCACGAACGTCTTGAGCGGGGCAGATCTCGGCGACATGGCCGGCCAGCTCGATCCCGCACTCATCCCGCCGGACCTCGACGTCGCTGCCGCGGTCGAGGAACTGGACGGCGTTGTCATGAGCGCCTTCATCCGCGCGCGCAAGCCGTCATAGAACAGGTCAGAGGAACGCGGACCAGGCCGTCGACCACCCCAGACGCCAAGAAACCCCCGAACCTGAGGGTTCGAGGGTTTCCTATGTCCTGAGACAGGACAATTGTGCGCGAGGGGGGATTTGAACCCCCACGCCCTTTCGGACACTGGCACCTGAAGCCAGCGCGTCTGCCGTTCCGCCACTCGCGCGCGCTCACACATTGTGGGGGACGACCACCCGAAATCCAAACCGGACGGGCCGATACTGCGACAAAAGACGGCGCCACAGGCGTGCGGCCTTCGGGATCACCCACCCTCGCCCGTTACGATCGTCAGGCCAACCCTAGGAGGACCACAGTGGGACTGTTCGATCGTGTCGAGCGTGGACTCGAACGAGCGGTTCATGGTGTCTTCGCCAAGGCGTTCAAGGCCGAGGTCCAGCCGGTGGAGATCGCGTCCGCCATGCGCCGTGCCATGGACGACCGGGCCGCGGTGATCGGCCACGGGCGCACCTTCGTCCCCAACCTCTTCGCCATCGAGCTGGCGCCCACCGACTACGAGCGC
>JABBOX010000096.1 GCA_012927555.1 Phycicoccus sp. | reverse complement strand
CATTCTCGCAGGTCAGGGGCACTTTTCAGTTGTCCGACACCGCCTCAAAACGGTGCCTCATGAAATCTCGAGGCTAGAGCTTCCGCTGTGAGTCGGGAGGCGTCGTGGTTGGCCCTTCGATCGACCGTGTACGCGTAGCCGAGATCGACCGCGTACGCGAGGTCAGGATCGGGCGCGAGCTGTCAGGGGAGTTCTCCGGCGCCCAGATCCTCCAACGAGCGGTCAGACAAGCGGTCAAGGGCGTCGGCGGCTGTGATTATGCGGGGATCTCCTTGCGTTCCCACCTGGGTGAGGTGCAGACGCCTGCGTGGACGTCTCCGGCGGTGTGGGCGGCTGATGCCATCCAGATCGCACTGGACGAGGGTCCCTCGCTGGAGCCGATGTGGATCTCGGACCAGGTCGTGGTGGACGACCTCAGCACCAATCAACGTTGGCCACTGTGGGCACCCGAGGTGGTCAAGCTGGGCCTGCGCTCCCTCATCAGTGTTCGGCTGCCAGGAGGGACACAGACCTTCTCCGCTCTCAACCTGTACTCCAATCGGTCGTACGGGTTCGGGCCCCGGTCGCTGGACCAGGCCTGTTCGTATGCCGTTGAGGTGCTCGGAGCGATCCAAACCGCAGGCGGGGCTTCGGGATTCGAGGGCGCGATGTCCACCAGAAGCATCGTGGGCATGGCCGAAGGCATGATGCGGTATCGCTACGGATTCTCACAGAGGCGCGCGCTGGCGTTGCTGCAGATGTACTCCGCGAAATCCCACGTGAGCCTGCGGGACGCCGCCAAAGAGTTTGTCTCGGACGGACGTGACGAATGACCGCCAAGTCGACCGTTCTTGCCCAGCTGGTTCGAGTGGTGGCCAGCGAGGGGTCGGACCAGCCGTTGCCACTGCGGTTGTCAAAGGCGGCCACGGCGATCCTCGGCGCTGACGGAGCGGCCATCACCTTGTGCTACACGGAGACCACGCGGCTCACCGTCTGCACAACCGACGAGATCGCCGCGAAGCTGGAGGACCTCCAGGACGTCCTGCGTGAGGGGCCGGGCCCGGACGCCTACAGCACTGGACGGATGGTTCGCGTCGCGCTTGGTGAACGTGAGGCGCAACGCTGGCCGGCTTTCGCCGCGGCTGCACATGCCGAGCTGGGGCCGGTAGCGATCTCGGCCATACCCATCCAGCCCGGCATTGACGTCCTGGGCGTCCTGACGCTCTATCAGCTTCCGGCCAGGCCTCTGGAGAAAGAACCGACAGTCGCGCAGTTCGTCGCGGACACGTTGGGGGCTGCGCTGCTCCGCGACGGTGGTTTGCAGGAGGACATGGGGAACGGGCCTTGGTCAACACAAGCCCAGGTCCACCAAGCGGCAGGGATGATCATCGCCCAGCTCGGTGTCGGCCCGGAGGATGCCTTGGCACTGCTGAGGGCCCACGCCTACGCGGACGGGTCATCCATGGCTTCGATCGCCAGGGCCGTCGTCGAACGGAGACTCGACTTCAGCCTTGAGGATGACAGCAGGGCGACCGAGATCTGACCAAGAGCCGGGGCACGGGACATGGTGAAGCGAACGCCCACCCAGATCTTGGCTGATGCGACGTCGGCAATGGTCCAGAACCACGACGTCGCCGATGCGTTGGCCACGCTCGTGCAGGAGTGCGGCGAGGCGCTGTCGGCAGATGCCGTCGGTCTGCTCGTCCGATCCGATAGTGGGCAGTTCGAGCTGCTCAGCTCAACTTCTCACGCGACGGCCGAGCTTGAGCTGTTCCAGGTCCAGCAGGACACCGGACCCTGCGTCGATGCCATCTCCGGTGACAGTGCGGTCTCGGTATCCGGTTCGGCGAACATCCGCGCTCGGTGGCCGGTGGTGGGGCAAGCCATCGTCGAGAGCGGGTATCTCTCCGTGCTGGCGTCTCCGCTGCGCTGGCAGGGGGAGTCCATGGGAGCGCTGAACGCCTTCTTCGCTGGCTCGGCATCGGAGCCACAGGAGCAGATTGAGCTTGCCCAGGCGTTTGCGGATGTCGCCACCTTGGTGGTCATGCGGGCCCCTGAGCTGGGCGTGAGCCACGTCAGCGATCGGATCCGGTCAGCGCTGGCGGGCCGGATCATCATCGAACAGGCAAAGGGCGTCATCGCCTACCAGCAGACGGTCGACATGTCCGACGCCTACGACTCGTTGGTCAGAACGGCAACCCGGAACCGGATGTCACTGACCGTCGCCGCCGAGGGAGTCATCACCGCAGCAGAGCGTCGGCCGAGCCCAGTTTGAAGCCAGTCTGAAGCCAGTCTGAGGGTCGCTGTCGGCAGAACGGACGCTACAGGAGGATAATGGTCACATGGCCTCACCTGCGCCCCGGCGCCGACTGCCCGGAAGTCCCTTCAACGCGGCCCGCGACGCGATCCCGCCGGACGAGGTGTTCGCTGTGGGTGACCGTGTCGCTCACGACCGCCACGGCCTGGGCCGCGTCCTCTCGGTCAGCGGGACAAATGCGGTCGACGCCGACTTCGGTTCTGGGACGCGACGGGTATCCACTCCGACCAGCAAGATGCACAAGCTCTGAGCTGAGCTGCACGGTCAGGCTGTCTGGTTCGTCCGGCAGTCCCACGGTTACGTGATCTCTCCGTATGCCGTGATGCTGGGTTGGGGACCCCATCTGAGGTGAGCCGTGGGGGCACCATGCCATGATGCGGCGCGTGGACGAATACATGAAAGTCAACCGGGCCAACTGGGATCAGCGGGCGCCGGCGCACGCGATGTCGCCCGGCTACAACGTGCAACGTTTCATCGACGACCCGGCCTTCATCGGCGAGGTGGTGCGCTTCGACCGCGGCCGGCTCGGTGATCTGAGTGGGCTGCGGGGCGTTCACCTGCAGTGCCACATCGGCACCGACACCATCGGTCTTTCCCGCCTGGGCGCCCGAATGACCGGTCTGGACTTCTCCCCGGCGGCGATCGAGCAGGCGCGCATCCTGGTCGCGAAGTCCGGGGATGACGTGACCTTCGTCGAGTCCGACGTCTATGACGCGGCATCCGCCCTGAACGGCGAGAAGTTCGACCTCGTCTTCACCGGAATTGGCGCACTCTGCTGGCTACCGAGCATCTCGCGCTGGGCTTCCGCTGTTGCGTCCCTGCTCAAGCCGGGTGGTCGGTTGTTCATCCGTGAGGGACATCCGATGCTCTGGTCGCTCGTCGACGCTCGCCCGGATGGCCTTCTCGTTGTTGATCTTCCGTACTTCGAGCGAGACGAACCCAGCGTGTGGGAGGACGGCGGCACCTACGTCGAGACCAATGTGGTCTTCACGGCCAACACGACCCATGAGTGGAACCACGGACTGGGCGAGATCGTGACGGCCCTCATCGAGCAGGGTCTTCAGATCACCGGGCTGGTCGAGCACGACAGTGTGCCCTGGGAGGCTCTGGTCGGGCAGATGACCAACGACGATCGCGGCGAGTGGCGACTGGCCGAGCGCCCGTGGCGCCTGGCTGCCAGCTACACCCTCCAGGCGGTCAAGCTGCCCTGACCGGGCTGTTGCGTGGCCCCTTTGGCTGGTTTCATGGAGGGGTGTCTGCGCCGCCCACGCATGAGCCGCCCGTGACCTGTCGTGTGGTCAGGGGTAGCGGAGACGCGAGCATGTTCGCCCAAGCCCTGGAGGCCATCGCGCCGGCACTGCGTGGTCGGGCCGTCGTACTGACCAGGTTGTCCCAACCGACGCCGGTGTCCGCGGCGGTGATCGAGGAACTCGTCGACCTGTTGTTCGAGAGCGGGTGTGATGACGTGCTGGTGGCCGCCGCCCTCTCGATCCGCGACCGCGACCGTGGTCATCGCAGTGTTGAGGCGTTGGCTCACACCGCTGGGCTCACCGGCCGCAGTCGTCGTGGGCGCCCTTATGAGGTAGTGGATCTCGGTGCGTCCACCGCCCCGGCGAGCGTGCCGGACACGAGCGTGCTGTCGGGGCGAAGTGTCTCGTCCGGCTGGGCCGACGCCGACGTGCGCGTGGTCCTTGGGAGAAGCGTCACAAGCCTTGCGGACGGGTATGACGGGTGCCTTGCCACGCTGCTCGCTGCTCTTCCCGAAGTGGTCGGCGCCGATCCGGCGGACGTCGTGACAGATCTCTTGGAGCACCTGCCGCCGGCGCTCGCGGTCATCGATGCGACGGTGACGAGCCATGGTGCCGACGGGCGACACGCGTTGCGCGAGCTGGCCACCGAATCGCTGATCGTCGCGAACGACGCGTTGCTCGCGGACTCAACCCTCGCAACATTGCTGGGCCAGGACCGGGCCGGCTCCAGGCTGGTCGAGCGGGCGTTGCGCGTGCTCGGCGAGCCGTTGGGTCCTGTCGTCGGTGATCTCACCCCGTTCACCGGGGTGACGAGGTCGCACCCCTTGCTGGTCCACGCCTTTCGTCGCGCAGGAGTCGAGCGGTCCGTCGAGCGGGTACTCAGCGCCGCGGTAGGCGGGCCCGACAAAGGCGCCGGCCCCAGCGACCCGGTGCTGGCCGGCATACGGCGGGTGCTGACTCCGCTGGTGGAGGCCGCGGACGAGCCAGCGGGTCATGTCGCGCTCCTGGGGTTGCTGACCACTGTTGCCTCGGTCGTTGACCAGACCCACGGCTGGTCGGTGCCCCTCGCCAAAGACCGGGTCAGTCAGGTCGAGGTGCCATTGGGCTTCGATCCCGGGTCGTTCGGGGCGGACGAGTATGACTCACTGCCAGCCTTCTTCGCCCCGTTCGAGCAGATGCTGGTCGGGCTGCGGAGTCTCGAGCAGCTGCCGAACACCTCGGGGGCGGCATCTGGCGTGGGTTCCGAGGCTATGCATTGGAGGATGCTGGACGGCGCGGTGGTCTTCGAGACGTCACGCGTGATCGCAGCGGACTTCGGACAGTTCGTCGCTCGCGTTGATGTTGCGGCAGGCATCAGCCTCATGGCGGACTACCTCGGGGGACGACGCGTGGCGGTTTCCGTGGACGATGAGGGGCGGGTGGTGCGGCAGGCGGAGCGCAACCTCTATCTGCCCCAACCGAACTACCTCGCCATCTGGGGCGGGGAGCCGATCGACGTGTGCAAGATCGAGCTCGTGGAACGCGCCGACACCGAGCAGCGCCTGCTGTGGCGAACCATCGACAGCCTCAACGGATCAGCCAAGTGGGACGACGGCAGCTTGACCTTCACCGATCTCGGCACCGAAGGCACCCGGGTCACGGTGCGAGGTCGCCAGCTCTTCACCCTGCCGCCCGCTTGGTCCGGCATCGACCTGGATCTGGTGCCGGAGCTCAAGGCGCCTCTCGTGGAGGATGCCTATCGGCGCTTCTTCACTGCCACCTTTGACAACCTGGAGGCGTGCTTCGAGGGCCGCCCGTTCCGGATCGGGCGTCTGGCGCCGACCGGTGACGAGCCGCTGGCCACCGAGTCCCTGCATCAGCTTCTGGGAGTTGCCCAGTCGTGGTTGGACGAAACATCAACCGACCGCACCAGCCTTTTCGGTCAACCGCAGCGCGAAGAGCCGGACGAGATCGACCTTCACGGGTTCAGCCACTTCGGCGGGACGCGATGAAGATCGCGGTCACGGGTGCCACGGGCCTGCTGGGAGGCCAGGTGGTGCGGGCGGCCTTGGCCGATGGTCACGAGGTGACCGCCATCGTGCGTTCGAACGGGGCCGCGCAGCTCGCCGGCCTTGACGTCAGGCAGGTCCGCGCAGGGCTCGAGGACGTGACGCGCATGGGCTCGGCGCTGCGTGGAGCTGAGGGTCTGATCCACTGTGCGGCCGTCTACGCCTTCGGTTCTGACCGTGCCGACGAAGTGGCCCGGGTGAATGCCGGGGGCACGAGGTCGGTCATCGAGGCCGCGGCTGCGGCCGGCGTCGGACGCGTCGTTGTGACGACTTCGTCGGTGACGTGCGGATCGAGCGAATCCCCTTCTGCTCGTGATGAATCAGCGCACCTCGGGCAGGAGCCGTCACCTGCGTACTACGCCAGCAAGGTGGCCCAGGAGGAGGTGGCTCTGACGGCGGCGGAGGCTCACGGCATACCCGTCGTTCTGGCTCTGCCCACCGTGGTTGTGGGCGGGCCATTCGAAAGGTTGGCACCCAGCAACGCGATCGTTCTGCGTTACCTGCTCGACCCAACGCGCAGCACCTATCCCGGTGGCTGCAACGTCGTGGATGTCCGTGACGTGGCACGCGGTCACCTTCTGCTGCTGGAGCATGGCCTGGCCGGACAGCGCTACCTGCTTGGTGGACAGGACCTGACGTGGCGGATGCTGCACACACTGGTCGCCGACCTCGCGGGCCTGCCCGGGCCGTATGCCGAGGTCCCGGCCCCCGTGGCGTGGGCCGCCTCGGCGGCGGCGGAAGGGTGGGCGAAGCTGACCGGCGGGTCGCCCCTGTCGACGCGTGAGGAGGCGCTGACGGTCGGGCGCTACTACTGGTACTCCAGTGCTCGGGCCGCTGCGCTCGGCTACTCACCGCGACCCGCGCGCGACGCCTTGGCCGCATCGCTGGCCTGGTTGGTGATCAGCGAACACGTCCCTCACTTCGTGAGAGAGACCCTGCGGCTGGCCCCTGAGGTGCGTGCGGCCCGGCCCCTCATCCCCTCGCCGGAGGTCTAGGCAGTGCGTTCGGGCGGTCAAGTCGCGTTGACTGGGTAGGTGGTCCTAAGTGTGCTCAATCACGTCAAAAATGGCAAAAATCACCCATTGACACCTGCGACAATTAGTGCATGTTGGCCATTGATGCCCGTCGATTCATGTATTTGTTGCCACGATCGCTGGATCGCCAGCGAGTTCCACCGAGCTGCACCGAGCTCGCCGACTCCTCGCTCCGAGAGCTTGAAGGAGCTTCCAGACATCGGGACCTACTGACTTGATGCGCCGGCCGGGTTACCCCCCGGGCAGTTCATCACTAACCCGGCCCGTTGGTCCGGGGACCCACGGCAGTGGACGTAACGGAGACCCCGACCTCCGCTGCCGGCCAATTGAAGGGCAACACTGTGAACGAGACCCGGATCGAAGAAGATCTGCTGGGTTCGAAAGAGGTGCCGATCGGCGCCTACTACGGCATACACACTGTGCGTGCTTTGGAGAACTTCAAGATCAGCTCGGCCAAGATCAGCGACGTGCCTGAGATGGTGCGCGGGATGGTCATGGTCAAGAAGGCCTCGGCCATGGCGAACAAGGACATGTGGACCATCCCGGCTGATGTGGCTGACGCCATCATCGCCGGTTGTGACGCGGTGCTGAACGACGCCCGCTGCATGGACCAGTTCCCCATCGACGTCTTCCAGGGTGGCGCCGGGACCTCGGTCAACATGAACACCAACGAGGTCATCGCGAACCTCGCCCTGGAGCACATGGGCCTGGCCAAGGGTCGCTATGACGTGGTCAACCCCAACGAGCACGTCAACGAGAGCCAGTCGACCAACGATGCGTACCCCAGCGGGTTCCGCATCGCTCTCTTCAGTGTCGTTGAGGAGCTGAAGACTGAGGTCGAGAACCTCGCGATCGCCTTTGACGCCAAGGCCGACGAGTTCAAGGACGTCCTGAAGATGGGACGGACCCAGCTCCAGGACGCCATCCCCATGACGCTCGGGCAGGAGTTCAAGGTCTACGGAGTCCTCATGCGCGAGGAGGTCCGTCAGCTCACTCGTGCTGCCGAGCTGCTTCTTGAGGTCAACCTCGGAGCGACGGCCATCGGCACCGGGCTGAACACGCCCGAGGGCTACGCCGCGCTTGCGGTCGAGAAGCTCGCCGAGGTCTCCGGTCTGCCTGTTGTTCTGGCAGAGAACCTGATCGAGGCGACGTCGGACGCGGGCGCCTACGTGTCCATGCACGGCGCGATCAAGCGCACCGCGGTCAAGCTCGGCAAGGTCTGCAACGACCTGCGGCTGCTGTCATCCGGGCCGCGGACCGGCCTGAACGAGATCAACCTGCCCGAGCTCCAGGCCGGGTCGTCGATCATGCCGGCCAAGGTCAACCCGGTCCTTCCCGAGGTCGTCAACCAGGTCTGCTTCAAGGTGATCGGCAACGACGTCACGGTCTCGATGGCCGCCGAGGCCGGACAGCTCCAGCTGAACGTCATGGAGCCGGTCATCGCGCAGTCCCTGTTCGAGTCGGTGAGCCTCCTGACGAACGCGTGCCAGAACCTGCGGGTGCGGTGCGTGGACGGGATCACGGCCAACCCTGAGGTCTGTCTGGGCTACGTCATGAACTCCATCGGGATCGTGACCTTCCTCAACCCGATCATCGGCCACCACGCCGGCGACCTGGTCGGCAGGGAGTGCGCCCGCACCGGCAAGACGGTGCCCGAGGTGGTCCTTGAGATGGGGCTGCTCAACCAGGATGAGCTCGACAAGATCTTCTCCTCGGAGAACCTCGTCCGGCCCACCTTCAGAGGCAAGGTGTTCGCCTCCGAGACTTCCGCCGCCAATAACATTGCCTCCAAGAACGTTGCTTCCAACGACTCTGTCGACGCATCACTGAAGGGCGTGACCGCATGATTGCCGTCCAGTTCGCCGTTGTCCTGCTGGCGATCTTCCTCGGAGCCCGGCTGGGTGGCATCGCCATCGGCTTCGCCGGCGGGCTCGGCGTACTCGTGCTGGCTCTCCTCGGGCTGAAACCCGGCGAGATGCCGCTCGACGTCGTGTCGATCATCATGTCTGTCATCGCGGCTATCGCGGCGATGCAGGTGGCTGGTGGCATGGACTACCTCGTCGACCTCGCTGATCGCATCCTGCGCAAGAACCCCAAGTACCTGACGTTCCTCGCGCCGGTCATCACCTATCTCATGACTCTCATGGCGGGAACCGGTCACACCGCGTTCTCGACGATGCCCGTCATCACCGAGGTGGCCAAGGAAAACAACATCCGGCCGTCGCGGCCGTTGTCGGTGGCCGTCGTCGCCTCACAGATCGCCATCACGGCCTCGCCGATCTCGGCCGCAGTCGTCTTCTTCTCCAGCACGCTGGAGAAGAAGGGGATCGACTATCTCTCGCTTCTGGCCGTAGCCATCCCCTCGACCTTCCTCGCCTGCATGGCGACCGCCGCGATCATGATGGCGTTCGACAAGATCCGGGGCAACACCGAGCTGAGCACGCATCCCGAGTACCAGAAGCGCCTCGCCGCTGGCACCGTGGTCGTCAAGGGACGCCAGGAACGCGTGATCGAGCCCAAGGCCAAGATGTCCGTGCTGATCTTCCTCATCGGCCTGCTTGCCGTGATGGGCTACGCCACGGCCATCAGCAAGAACGTCCACCTCATCTCCGATCCGGTGATGACTCGTGACCAGGCGATCATCGCGTTCATGCTGTCGACCGCCGCGCTCATCGTTCTCGTGTGCAAGGCGCCGACCGAGAAGGTCCTCTCGGCATCCACGTTCAAGTCGGGTATGAGTGCGAGCATCTGTGTGCTGGGTGTCGCGTGGATGGGCACGACCTTCGTCAGCGCCCACGAGAAAGAGATCATGAGCTTCTCCGGTGATCTGCTCAAGAACCAACCGTGGCTGCTTGCCGTCGTGCTCGTCTTCGCGTCGGCTCTGCTGTACTCCCAGGCCGCCACGACCAAGGCCCTCATGCCGACGGCCCTGGCGATCGGCGTCGCGCCGTTCGCAGCGGTTGCCGCCTTCCCAGCGGTATCGGCTCTGTTCATCCTCCCGACGTACCCGACGCTCCTGGCGGCGGTGCAGATGGATGACACCGGAACGACGCAGATCGGCAAGGCGGTGTTCAACCACCCCTTCATCGTCCCGGGGCTGATCAACATCGCGATCGCCGTCGGACTGGGCTTCGTGTTCGGGTCGCTCATCCTCTGAGCGTTTCCTCTGAAGTACCGCACCCACACCCGGCCGCACCACGGCCGGGTGTGGTCTTTTCTCTCGGCGGCGTTCGGCGGCATTCTGGACACGCCTTTCCGCCGCTGCGACGATCTGTGCAGGTATTTGACGGACGCATCGAACGACGTGAGGAGAGTGCCATGCCCCGGATCACCCCGAACCTCTGGTTCGACACGGAGAGCCTGGAAGCCGCCGAGTTCTACATCTCGGTGTTCCCGAGCTCGAGGATCACCAACGTCTCGTACTACGGCGAGGCCGGCCCCGGCTCGGCAGGGACCGTGCTGACGGTGAACTTCGTTCTCGATGGTCAGGAATACACCGCAATCAACGGCGGCCCCCAGTTCACCTTCAGCGAGGCGATCTCGCTGCTGATCAACTGTGCGGACCAGGACGAGGTCGACTACTACTGGGCCAAGCTTTCGGAGGATGGCGAAGAGGGCCAGTGCGGATGGCTGAAGGACAGGTTTGGCCTGTCGTGGCAGGTCATCCCGGCCGGCATGGGTGAGATCTTGGGGGACCCGGACCAGGGCCGCGCCGAACGTGCCATAAAGGCCATGCTCGGTATGAACAAGCTCGACCTGGCAGCGATGCGAGCGGCTGCCGACCAGTCATAGGCGGAGACGACCTCGGACGGAGATGACCTCGTACGGAGACGACCTCAGCTGACCTCGATGGTCACCTCGATAGTGGCCTCGTCACCACCGGTGACGTCGACGGTGCAGGAGTACCGCTCACCGGCCGAGAACGAACCATCGTCCAGGGCCACGCCGAGACTGACCGAGCGCTCCTTCCCGCTGGGCACCGTGACCGTGGCCGGCGACACGGCCAGTGCTGCGCCGACGAGACCGCCCGAGGAGTCCACGAGGTCGCCGGCGCTGAGCTGGATCCGACGCGGGCGGGGGTGTTGGTTGGCGACCGTGATCGTCCCCTCAGCCCGACCGCCGACCGGTCCTCGCAGCCTCACCTTGACCCTGCGGGGGCTGGCCTCCTGGTCAGCCACTCCAGACGACGACTCACCGCTCGTCCGCGCGTTCGGAGCCTGTGGGCCGCCCCCCTCAGGCATCACGTGATGGCCCGATGAATGCGTGTGGTCCGCGGCGGTGCCTGATGTATGCCGGGTGCCCGGCTTCCGGCCGGCTGCGGCCATCTCCCGCATGACGGTTGAGGAGACGCTCTTCCCGAGGGCGACGAGGTCGGTGGCGTAGTCGACGCCCAGCTCGCCGACCGCGCGCCAGTATCGGGCGCCTTCACGCGAGACCGACTCGACGTAGGCCCTGCCTGCGCTCGCGCGGTCGAGATCCCCGGACAGCGTCCCTCGCGCGAGATCGACAGACTGCTTGGCCAGGCTGGCCTGGGTCTGCAGCGCGATCCGGGCCAGGCCGGCCAGCCGGGCCAGTGCCTGTTCTGCCGCGGCAGTGGTCGTGGGCGGTTCTTCTTCGGCCATCGCTGGTCCTCCATTCCTCAGCAGCAGCAACCACAGTCACAGGGCAGCTCGACCGCGTTGCAGCTGGCCGGATGCACCACGACGGCGACCCGTTGCGGTCGGGCACAGCCTTCGAAACGAACATCCGCATAGGCGCTGGCGCAGAACTCGACATCGCAACCGAACCGTCGCTCATCCGTCAGGACATTCTTGGTGTCGCCCTTCGCGTTCTTGGTGTCGTCCGCGTTCTTGGTGTCGTCGCAGATGCCCTGCACCCGGATGCCGAGCCGAACAACGCGGTTCTCGCATGGCTGCAAGGTCAACGACTCTCCCGCGTCGACCTCTGACCGCACCTCGAGCCGGCCCCCGTCACAGACATGCCACGTCCCCACGGCAACGGCCACCTCGCGCTCGCGCCGCCAAGGGTTGCGCAACAGGAAGGGTATGACGCGCTCCTCGCCGGCCCGCGCGTGCAACACAATGTCAGCGTCGGGAATGCGGCAACCACAACGGCTTTCGCAGTCGCACCGGGCGTGGTCGTGTCCGTGAGCATGGTCGTCGCCGTGTCCATGTTCACGTCCATGTTCATGTCCACATCCATCCTCGTGCTCGTGATGGTGCTCGTGCTCGTGGTGGTGACGGGACGGCATACCGAGGGTCGGTTCCGAGACGCCGGGCGCCATCGTGTCCCACGCCTGCTTCCAGGGATCAAGCGCGGCCTGTGACTGGTCCCACCACTGCTGTACGGCGTCGTTCCAGCCCGTCTTGAGAGAGGCGATCAGATCAGGTGCGGTACGGGTTGTGCTCATGGCTTTGCCTCCGTTACGGATTTGCGGGGAAGGATGATGACTTCGAGGTCGGCCAGGCCGATGGGGACCTTCGCTATATGACGCCGCGTCGGCTCCAGGGATGGCGGCACGTTCAGCCGCCCGTGGACAGTGACGGTGCTTGCGGCCGCCAGGATGACGGGCGTCTTGAGGGTCAGCGTGACATCTGGGCCGGGCTCCTTGCCGCCGTCGGACGTACGGCCTTTGGTCACCGACGCCAGCGTCAGCTCGACGTTGCCCTCATTGACCGCGATGATCGACACGGCGTGCGTCCCCGGCTCGGCGAGGAGGCGGCGTGGCGTGATGTGCATGGCCAGCACCGTTTCGACCCGAAGCACGGCCGCCCGTCGGATGCCGGCCACCTGTACTTCCGCGGGGTAGTCGCCCGGACTCGTCCCCGGGTCCATGGGCAACGTCACGGCCAGCGATGCCGTGGCGCCCGGTGGGACCAGAGCGGCAGCCTGGACGTCGAGGTCGACAGACCCCTCGCGCACGATCGTGACGCCGCGGACGGCAAGGCGACGATCACCGGTGTTGGCGACTGTTAGATCTGCGGACAGGCGGTTGGGAGGCCCCGTGAAGATGAGGGGTTCTTGCTGCTTCGGAGGTGCCTTGCCGGGTGCGGGTGCGGGCGCCTTGCGGCGCGCGGTGGCCATGCCACGCCGCCTAGAGGTCGATCACGAGACGCTCGGGGCGCTCGGGTCGCACGTGAGTGCTGGTCCGGCCCGACACGCTCAGCGCGAACAGCTCCAGCCCCAGGACCGACACGCTCCAGGTCGTCTCGTATGGCGTGCTGATCTCTGTCGCCGGCGGTGGCGCGAGCTCGAGCCGCACGCAGGAGTCGACGGCGACGGGCTTCAGGTCGAGACTGGACGTGGTGTCGACCGCGGCTGTCGTGATCACGGGCTTCAGGTCGATCGTCGAGGTCGTGGTGACGGGGGCCAGCGCCAGCGCAGCATCGGAGTGCAGGGTGTTCTCGCCGGCCAGTGTGGTCTTCGTGCCGCCGGCGAGGGTGAGCTTCATGTTGTCGATCCCGGTCAGCTCGGACGTGACGTCGGCCAGGACGCTTCCGGTGACGGGGCCGATCGCACCGCCGTGAACGTTGGTGTCGACAGAGATGTCGGCCATCAGGACTGCCCTTCTGTGTCGCGGGTCTTCGGGGTGGGTGGACTGACGAGATACGAGTGGTGGAAGCCAAGTCGGGGGTCGGCCAGAGCGCCAACGCGGGGATCGAGCTCCTGAAGCTCAGGCATCACGATCCGGTCGCGGAGCTCCAGTGACGGGTAGTCATAGATGGTGATGTGGTTCTGTCCACGGTTGGCGGTGAACAGCAGGCTCTGGTCTGCCGACAGCTGGGTCGCATAGATCCCGTCGAGCAGCGCCCCCCGGCTGATCCTGAGCGCGTCGGCATACAGATGCGAGTTGTTGAACACGTTGGCCCGCGCGAGGGTGTCGATCACGGTGGCGGCAGACTCACGCGAACGGCTCAGGCCATCAAGGATGCCCGGGTGCTCGTCGATGATCCGGTGATGGCTCATCGTCGCGAGGTCGACGAGGACCACCGTGTGGCTGCCGCCGGTGCAGAAGATCAGCTCGGTGTCGGAGATGGTGACGTCGGAGTTGATGTGGGCGGGGAGGTCGCGGTCGGCGGCCCAGTGCCGCAGGATCTGGCCGTCCTCGGCGTCTATCTCGTAGGCGTACTGCCGGAGCCACGCCATGCCCCAGTGCGCCCAGTCCCGTCCGTCGCCGGGATGCACGCGGAACGACACGGCGTAGAAGACGTCGAGCACCGGGTGGGCGACCAGGTGCCAGCACGTGGTCGGCAGCTCGACCCGGCGCACGGTGCCGGTGAGTGTGTCGAGGATCCCGACCTCGCGCGCCTCGCCCCGCGACGGGTGGTCCATACCGCCGTAGACGATGTAGCGCCCGGACGCGGTGGTCTTCATGGCGTGCGGCAGCTTGAGCTGGTGTGGTGCGACCGTCTCGGCCTTGGTCAGCCGGTTGAGGTCGAACTTCCAGAGGTGCTCGCCGATCGAGGTGATGAACTGGGTGTCGTCGAGCCAGACCAGGTGGGTGCTGCCCTTGATCGTGGTGTCGGGCACCTCGAAGCGCAGCGTCGAGACCCGGTCTGCTTCATCGAGAGTGGTCAGGTCGTAGAACAGCAGGTGCTGACCGGTGTTCCCGAGAAACCCGATCCGCCTCGTGGGATCGACGCTCGGCGCGTGGCCACCTGAGGCACCGTCGAAGTAGGTGATCTTGTACGCGTGGTCACCCGTCGCGGGGTCGTAGTGGAACAGGCACACGCCAGCCCGGCCCTCAAGACCGTTCAGGCCGTTCCCGTCGAGAGCAACGTGGAACGCGTATGGATAGGTGCGCACGACCACCGTCCCACCGCTGGCTGGATTCGCTGCGAGCGACCCGAGCGGTCGCCACAAGGAAACGGTACTGGAGGTTAGGCTCACCTTCCAGATGCGTATACCAATTGCCGGTAAGGTCGGAAACCGTTGGGTATGTTGGGTTCTACAGGGGTTCAGGACACCTGCGATCCAGCACTTCCCGCCCTCTGGCAGTCAACCATCCTCCGCCCCTGGGCGTCTTTGTTGTGAGCGGACTTCAGCAGTGACGGAACTTCGTTAGGGTGCCAGCGACGCAACTCGGGAGGATCTGATGGGACACGAAATCAAGTCGGTATGGCGAGCTCTGGTCGTAGGCCCGGTGAGCATCGCCGTCGCTGTGGCGCTCTCCGCGTGCGGAAGCACGCCCGCTCCTGGCTCGGCGGGGCAGCCCACCTCACCTGCGACAACGTCCACCTCACCTGTTGAGACCACGACGGCGACGACCGCGCCATCGGCCATGCTGACCGGCATACCGGTCTATTGGATCGCCGACTCGAGGAAGTCGTTCTCGCTGTACCGCGAGTTCCGTGACGTTCCGGACGTCGGTGGGCCAATCGCGTCCGCAGTGTCGGCGATGACGAGCCTGAAGCCGCTTGACCCCGACTACATGACCCCGTGGCGGGCCGCCTCTCGGGTGACCGTGTCGCAGAAGGGCGACGCGATCACCGTCGACCTGTCCCGCGACGCCTTCTCCAACACGCAGGTCGGCAGTGAGCTGGCGGATCGTGCCGTGCAACAGCTCGTCTACACCGCGACCGCGGCTGCGCTGAAGGCAGGAACGCCTGCGACGACGGTGAAGATCACGGCCGACGGCGCGGCCATCGACGTCTGGGGCGTGATCCAGATCGGCGCGCCGATGCAGCGCACGCCGATGTCCGCGGTGCAGGCCCACATCTGGGTCACCTCGCCGCAGGAAGGCGAAGACCTGCCGGCCGGCACGGCGACCTTCAAGGGCTTCGGCACCTCGTTCGAGGCCAACTTCCTGTGGGAGGTCCGCAACCAGTCCGGAGCCATGGTGGCCAAGGGCTACGCGATGGGCGGCACCGGCGATGGAGGGTTCGGAGAGTTCACCTTCACCGCCAAGCTCAGCGCTGGCACGTACTCGGTGACGGTCTCAACCGACGATGCCTCCGGTGGAGCCGAAGGGGCCGGACCGGCCGTTGACAACAAGACGTTCACCGTCCACTGAGCCTGTCTCAACCGAGGGGCTCCTGAACCGAGCAGCGTGAGCGCGGCTCCCGGCCGTATGCCGGGCTGCCGCGCTCACTTCTGCGTGGCCTCCGCGAAGGGTCGGGTGTAGTAGTGCCACATCAAGTAGTTGCCGACGTGCTGCCATCCGGCTTGCAGCGTGGCCCGTCGATCTGCCGGACTCTGGTCCACGCGACGGATGTGCTCCCACGACTGGTCGGAGGACTCGAGACGTAGCTTGAGCACTCCCACACCGACCAGACGCCACCCGGCGCGACCCTCGCGCTCGAGAATCTGCATCTCGTTGAACAGGGTGGCTCTATTGACGACACGCTGTCGGTCGCGGTTGCCGACGAATGCGTCCATGTCGTCGCCGCCGACCGCGAACCGTTGTTGAGCCGCCTGGCGGCTGACCCCCAGAACGCTCCCTACGGCCTCCCAGGTGTGCCCCGCCTTGCGGGCTCCGAGCACGGCCTGTCTGAGCAGGCGCTCCGACTCCGTCGATCCCTCGCGGGCCGCGGCCACCAGCAGGAGGGACGCCGCAGGGTCCTGGTCGAGCCGAGCGAGCAGGCCCGGTACGACGGTGATCGCCTCAGCGACGCCGGCGCGGATGCGCGTCGCGGTCAGCGGATCGAGTGCTGGGGAAGTGTTGTCGTCCACACGTCAATGGTGTCTTGACAAACCGATACCGTCAAGATCATCTTGACATGATCATGTGCTCATCCTGTCCCGCGTGCTCATGACTGCCCGGCTTGCTCCTCGGGAGTCGCCCGGCGGACCACGATGCGGGTCCAGGCGCCGAGATAGATCCGGTCGTCCTGCGCCAGCTCTCGACGTTGGCCGGGAGGAATCGCATCCTCGGGCAGGGGCCCGCTGGCAGCCCCGACGTAGGTGCCGTTGGAGCTCTGCAGATCCTCGACCCACCATCGCTGGCCGTCGGTGGTCAGCTGCGCCTGGCGTCGGCTGCCCCCGACGTCGGAGGCGCACTCGATGTCAGGGTGGATGTTGCGGCTCACCGAGCGGCGTCCGATCAGCAGGCTCCGGGCCCGCAACGGGACCACGACCGGCAGCCCCGGGGAGGGCAGCTCCTCGTCGCTCTCCTGGCCTGCATACCAGTCCGGGTCGACCCAGACCTCTGCCACCCACTCGACCTTCACCGCTGGCGCCACGGGGTCGGGGGCGGGTGCTCCAGCGGGAGCCGCCCCCAGGTCGAGCGGGTTCGTCGACGGCGCGGGGCCAGTCGGCGGCGTGCTGGATCGGGGCATGGTCCCGGTCGTGAAGTCGTAGCCGCACGCCTCGCAGAACAACGCCTCGGCGGTGTTCGT
Source organism: Phycicoccus sp. (assembly GCA_012927555.1). Lineage (GTDB taxonomy): Bacteria > Actinomycetota > Actinomycetes > Actinomycetales > Dermatophilaceae > UBA4719. Next base: position 507 of record JABBOX010000096.1, on the reverse strand, counting down.
CATCGCACAGCTCGGGCAGGGCTGGGTGGCAGCCGCAGTTGCCGCGCCGGCGCCTGGCGTTGCTGGAGGCGGGACAGGACCTGAAGGGCTGCCCGAATCCGGGGCAGCTGACGCGGCGGTCGATGCGACGGAAGATGACGCCGGCATGGGTGCGCCGCACGTGTCGCAGTAGTCGGCGGACGCGGATACGTGGCCGTTTGGGCAGGTGGTGCCGTTCATCGTCGTGTGCTCACTTCTTCACTCGAGTGGTCTTGGTCGACGCCGTGTCCAGTGCCATCTCGTCCAGCTTGTCGACAGTTCGGCGCAGACGGACGGTCCCGGCGTTGGGGTCGTCGATATCCACGACCTTCGCCAGCTTGGCGGTGGCCTCGTCGTTGCCAGTCTCCGCAGCCAGCTGCACCGCCCGGCCGAGCTTGGCGGTGGCGGTGGCGTCGTCGCCGATGGCCTTGGCCGCCAGTCCTTCCTGGATGGCGTCGGCAAGCTCGGTCTGTCCGGTGTAGTGCGCAA
>JABBOX010000180.1 GCA_012927555.1 Phycicoccus sp. | reverse complement strand
CACCTGGACCGACCCCCACCACCGCCACTACGCCACCCACCCCATCAACCACCACGAGCTCGCCGCCTGAACCGGCCGCCTGACGCAGTGCGAAAGCGCGCGACAAGAGCGGCGGTCGTCCTCGGCTCAGCTGACGTCGCGGCGCCGGAACACCAACGCAGCCAGGCCCACCGTCAACACGACCAGCAGTCCCAGGTATGCCGAGCCGTGGCCGAACGAGAGGACCTTTTCGACGCCCTGGCAGTTGTAGTTGCCCTGGGCGTCGGTTTTGCACGTCTGGGCGAAGTACGTGGCACCGTGCTGCAACCAGGCGTTGAAGTTGAGCTGCAGGAGCCAAGGCCGCGCACCCTGGAACGCCTGGCCGAAGACACCCTCGACGAGTACGAGGTAGCCAACTGCGATGCCCAGCACGGCCGCTGTGTGGCGAAGTAGCACGCCCATTGCCGCCCCCGCCATGGCAGCAGCCACGGCCAGAGCGACAGCGCGCCCGCCCATCAGAGCGAGGTCACCCCACACCTTGGCCGTTGTGCCCGCCGTCGAGGCGAGGTGGTCGACGATAAGCCAAGATCCTGCAGTGAGCAGGCCCAGCACCGCCACCGCGACCGGGATCAGGCCCAGCCCGGCTGCCCCAAGCTTGCTGACATAGACGCGCAAACGCCGCGGCTCAAAAGTCAGCCAGTTGGCCATCGACCCACTGCTGAACTCGGCCGCAACGAAGCCCGCGCCGACCAGGAAGGCGACGAATGCCAGCAGATAGGACCCGGCGAGCAGGATGTTGGGCATCATCTGGTTGAATTTGGCTACAGGCTTGCCCCAGTTCGCCAGGTTGGGCTCCATCTGGTTGCATCCGAAGTTGGCCTTGGGGTCTAACTTCTGTTGCTCGGCCTGCGCGTCCAGGCAGGACTGGATCTGCTGATCACCGTTGACCGCCCAGTCCTTCTTCGCTTGGTCGAACTGAGCCTGCTGGGCGGCCTGCTCTGGGGCGCTGAGGGGTTTGGCCTCGGTGAAGGCGCCAAACAACATCAGCCCGGTCACGGCCAGGGCGCCGAGCAGGGCGACTGTCGTGAGCCGACGCGAGAAGAGGCGCCGAAGCTCGACCTTGGTCAACCGCATCATCGCGCAGCTCCTGCGGTCTCGAGGCCTTCGTCAGCCGTCAGCTCCAGGAATACGGACTCGAGGTCCGCGCGCACCGGTATCAGCTCGTTCACGAACAGATCGTGGGCGGCGAGGCGTCTGGTGATCTCTGCCCCATCGCTGAATCCCTCCACGACGAGCAGCCCGCCATCCAACCGGACCAGGAGACCGCCGTCAGTCAGGATGCGTTGTGCCGTAACGGGATCGGCGACTCCGACCCGAAGAGATGTCGCCGTCTGGTCACCGATCACGTCGGCCACCCGACCCGAGGCCAGCAGTCGCCCGTGGCCGATGATCGAGACAGTGTCAGCGACCTGCTCGACCTCGTCCAGGATGTGACTGCTCACCAGGACCGTCTTGCCCTGCTCGCCGAGCGACCGCATCGTGTTGCGGATCTCGCGGATGCCTGCCGGGTCCAGGCCGTTGGTGGGTTCGTCGAAGATGAGCAGATCGGGCTCCTTGAGCAGGGTGGCGGCGATGGCCAGCCGCTGCTTCATGCCGAGGGAGTAGGTCTTGTACTTGTCTTTCCCTCGCCCGCCAAGACCGCTCTGCTCAAGGACCTGGTCGACGATGCTGCGAGGGCAGTCGATGGCCTCGGCGAGCAGCTGGAGGTTCTTGCGGCCGCTGAATGCAGGGAAGAACTTGGGTGACTCGACGATCGCGCCGACCCGACCCACGACCTCTGGCAGATGTTGGGGGACTTCGCGGTCGAAGATGCTCATGGTGCCCGCGTCGGCGCGAATCAACCCCAGCAACATGCGGATCGTCGTCGTCTTGCCCGAGCCGTTCGGCCCCAGGAACCCATGGACGCCGCCGAGCGGAACGTCAAGGTCCAACCCGGCCACAGCGACGTGGCGACCCTTGCGGTTGCGATAGGTCTTGCGGAGCCCCCTGGTCGAGATCGCCAGTTCCGATGTGGATGGCGATGGCTGAAGGTGACGCGGCGCTGGTGTGGTCATTGACCCGGCTCCCCGATGTTCGATCGCGACGCTCCCCGTTGCAGCGTCGTGTCACTCTATGGGGCGCTGGGTGTGCAGTGCATGTCGGACGCGAGGGGCGGTCAGCCCAGGATGTCGCTCAGGTGCTTCTCCACGTAGGGCAGCACCTCGCGGACAGGGACGTCGCGTCCCAGCTCCTGGCTGAGCGAGGTGACGCCGGCGTCCGCGATGCCGCACGGCACGATCACCTGGGCCCAGGACAGGTCACAGTCGCAGTTGAGCGCGAAACCGTGCATCGTGACGCTCTGACTCACCCGGATGCCGATAGCGCCGATCTTGCGGTCCGGGCGAGACTCATCGGCGTGGATCCACACTCCGCTGCGGCCCTCGATGCGTTCGGCGGTGACCCCGAGGTCGGCACAGACCCGGATCATCACCTCCTCGAGTCGGCGCACATGCGCGACGACGTCCAGCGGTGACGGCAGCCTGACGATGGGGTAGCCCACGAGCTGGCCCGGACCGTGCCACGTGATCTTGCCGCCGCGGTCGACGTCGATGACCGGTGTGCCGTCGAAGGGGCGCTCATGAGGTTCGGTCCGCTTGCCCGCGGTGTAGACGGTGGCGTGCTCGAGCAGCAGCACCGTGTCGGGCTCGTCCCCTGCGACAACGGCCGCATGCAGCTCGCGCTGTCGGGACCATGCAGCCATGTAGTTCACGAAGTCCGGGGCGAAGCCGACGTGCTCGAAACGCATGTTCGCAGACTACGCGGGCGGTTCCGCATACCCGCCGGTGGCCATCAGCCCCTCACATAGTCGTTGAGGTGCCTCACGATGATGTCTCGGCCTTCGCCGGATGAGTCCATGATGCGAAGGCGCACCTCCTCGCCGATCGCGTGACGACGTACCGCGGCTTGAACGTCCATGAAGTTCTGCACCGGCTGTCCGTCGACGTCGAGGAGGCGGTCCCCACCTTGCACGCCGGCCAGAAGAAGCTGGCTTCCGGGCCGCGGAGTCTGGAGCGGGAAGCCGGGGGGATTGTCGGCAGCGAGCGCGGCCTCCTGCCACACCTCAGCGATCGTGTCAGTGCAGCAGGAGACGCAGCCGCAGGCCCCCAAGGTGCACATGGGACAGATGCAGCTACAGCTCAGATCGTCCTGCAGGAGCTCCCAGGCCACGACGGGGGCGATGACGTGGTTCACCGCCTGCGCTGCCTGCGCGTAGTCCTGCAGGTGCTGCGGAGCGATCTCTCGCAGAGCCGGAACGTAGAGACGTAGCGACATCTCATGCAGCGCGGCATAGCCAAGAGCCGCGTAGTTGAAGGCGGCAAAGTCGGCGCGCAGGTTGTTCGACAACAGCTCCGTGCCTCCCCGGCCGGGAGACGCGAAGTCGAAGAGTCCGCCGATCGGTGACTGCGCCGCTGGCACTGATCCAGGGGAGACCTCCAGCTGCGATCTCAGTGACTCACCGTGGCCCTTGATCGCGTTGTGGATGTCGGTCAACGTCTTGCCGGCGTCGGGGTGCATCGGTGTCAGGGCGATCTGCCGCTCGAGAGCCCGCATGATCTCCGTCTCGTCTGCCACGAGCTGCATCAGGCGGTCCTGCAACGCGAGCTGCCCCTTGTTTTCCGTCATGTCATCCATGATGTCCCCCTGCCGCTCGCAACGTCCGGAGAATGTCCCGAGAATGCCCGGAGACCGTGCGGGCGGCTCGACATACGTACCTCTAGGCTGGCGAATGCCGTTCAGTGACCAGCCCGTTCAGAAGACCAACCGGGGAGCAGAACACGTGAAGCATGAGGACATCACACCCGCGCAAGAGGAGGCCGAACGCTCGAAACCCGCAGGCCGGACGAAGCTGACTCGCCTGTTCGTCGTGCTTCTTGTCCTGGTGGCGTGGTTCGGGCTGGCGGGTGTGGGAGGTCCGCTGGTCGGCCGGCTGTCCGAGGTGCAGAAGAACGACAATGCGTCATTCCTGCCCAAGTCTGCGGAGTCCACCGAGGTTGGCAAGCTCGCGGCGAAGTTCAGCTCGACCGACGCGTTGCCGTACTTCGTGGTGATCGAGCGCTCGACCGGGTTGAAGCCCTCGGACGCTGATGCAGTGAAGAGCTTCATCGCCGGTATTCCGTCCCTGCCCTTGGAGGTCAAGGGGTACTCGCTGGGGACATACCTCGCAGCACCCCCGGTGGCAGCCGTTCCGAGCCAGGACGGCAAGGCACTGCTGGTGCCGGTGCTGCTCAACGCCAAGACGGCGACCGAGGTGATCGGCGACTCCAGCCCGCTGTATGAGGGGGCCAAGGCGCTGAAAGCCTCCGCCGCCTCCACGCTGACGCCGACGGGACTTGCCGTTTATGTCGCCGGTCCTGGGGGAGTCCTGGCCGACTTCGTGACCGCGTTCGCCGGCATCGACGGGATCCTCCTCCTGGTCGCCCTCGCGGTCGTGTTCTTCATTCTGCTGGTGGTGTATCGCAGTCCGATCCTGCCCATCACGGTGCTCCTGACCGCCGTCTTCGGTCTGGCGGCCGCCGCGATGGTGATCTACCCGCTCGCCAAGAACGACGTCATCGGGCTGAACGGCCAGAGCCAGGGAATCCTGTCGATCCTGGTTGTCGGCGCGGCCACCGACTACTCGCTCCTCCTGGTCTCCCGGTATCGCGAGGAGCTGCACCAGCATCCGAGCAAGTGGGTCGCGATGGGGGTGGCGTGGCGGGCCGCGTTCTCGCCTGTTGCCGCGAGCGCCGCAACCGTGATCCTCGGCCTGCTCTGCCTGCTCCTGTCGCAGCTCGGCAGCACGCGTGGACTCGGGCCGATCGGGGCGCTGGGCATTGCCGGTGCGCTGGTCTCGGCGCTCACCTTCCTCCCGGCAGTTCTGCTGCTCTTCGGGCGCCGCATCTTCTGGCCGATCATCCCCAGGGTCGACCACGTCCACGCCGAGGACTCGGTCGGCCGTCGAGGCATCTGGGGTCGCGTCGCCGCCATGGTGGGTCGTCACCCTCGTCGCACCTGGGTGCTGACGCTGGTGGCCCTGCTCGCCTGCGCCTCGTTCGCCCCGACCCTGAAGGCCGACGGGATCACCCAGTCGCAAGTCTTCTTGAACAAGGTCGAGTCGGTCACTGGCCAGGAGGTCCTGGCGAGCCACTTCCCAGCGGGCTCGGGCTCACCGGTGCAGATCATCGCGCCCCAGGCCAAAGCCGACCAGGTGCTGGCCGAGGTGAAATCCGTCAGCGGTGTCGCCTCGGCGTTCGTGGGCGAGACACCAGGGTTGCCGCCGAAGGTCGTGGACGGCGACGTCCTCGTCCAGGCGACACTGACCCCGGCCGCAGACAGCCCGGCCGCCGAGCTCGTCGTCGAGAAGCTGCGCGGCGCTCTTGACCGGGTCGGCGCCGATGTTCTGGTCGGTGGCAGCACTGCCGTCAACTACGACGTGCAACAAGCCAGCCAGCGGGATCTGCGGGTCATCATCCCGGCGATCCTCGCCGTGGTGTTCCTGGTGCTGATGCTGCTGTTGCGGTCCCTGGTCGCGCCGGTGGTCCTCGTCATTGCCAACGTCATCTCGTTCGCGGCCACCCTTGGTGTGGCGGCGCTCGTCTTCGACCACGTCTTCCACTTCCCCGGGTCCGATCCGGCGACTCCGCTGTATGCCTTCGTGTTTCTGGTCGCGCTGGGTATCGACTACTCGATCTTCCTCATGACCCGCGTCCGCGAGGAGTCGGCTGAGATGGGCACCCGGCCGGGAATCCTGGTGGCGCTGGCGGTGACCGGCGGGGTCATCACGAGTGCGGGCATCGTTCTCGCATCGACGTTCTCCGCCTTGGCGATCATTCCCCTCGTCTTCCTCGCCCAGATTGCCTTCATCGTGGCCTTCGGCGTCCTGTTGGACACCATGGTGGTCCGCTCCCTGTTGGTCCCTGCCTTCACCCACGAGCTCGGTCGACGGATCTGGTGGCCCAGCCGGCTCAGCCAGGAGCCGACGCCGGTCGAGGGTGACAGCACGGTGACTTCATGATCTCCGTGGGCCTGGCCGGGTTCGGTTCGGCGGGGCGCGGCATCCATGCGCCACTGCTGCATGAGGCCGGTATGACGATCGCCGCGGTCTCGACCGCCGCTCCGCAACGCGTGGAGCAGGTTCACGACGACGTGCCGGGGGCCCGTGTGGTCCCCGACCTTGACGCCTTGCTTCGGGTTCCGGGTCTGGATCTCATCGTGCTGGCTACGCCGAGCGGCCTTCACGCCGATCAGGCGCGGCAGTGCATCGACGCCGGGATCGCGGTCGTGGTCGACAAGCCGCTGGCCACAGATGCCACGCGGGCGTTCGGCGTCGTTGACGCGGCCCGAGCGGCCGGTGTGGCGATGACGGTCTTCCAGAACCGTCGATTCGATGCCGAACACGTGGCGGCTCGAGAGACAGTCCGATCCGGTCAGTTGGGTGAGGTGTTCCGCCACGAGTTCCGTTGGGAGCGTTGGCGTCCCACGCCCAAGGACCGGTGGCGCGAGAACGCCCCGGCCGCTGAGGGCGGTGGCATCCTGCTGGATCTGCACAGCCACATGATCGACGCGGCGGTCGACCTGTTCGGTCCGATCGACAGGGTCTATGCCGAGGTCGCAGCCAGGAGCACCGCCTCAGAGGACGACGCGTTCTTGGCCTGCCGGCATACGTCGGGTGTGATGTCCCACCTGGGTGCCACGTCCCTCTCAGCCGCGCCCGGGCCACGCGTGCGGATCCTGGGACGTGCTGGCGCCTTTATGCTCAATCAGTTCGACGATGATGGCGCGGACATCTATCCCGACCTTGCCAACGCCAACGTGGGGAAGTGCGGATGGGTCTATGAGGGGGCGCAGCGGGTTCCGGTGGATCGGCCCGCGGCTGGGCAGGTCGACTTCTATCGCCAGGTGCGGGCGGCACTTGTCTCCGAGGATCCTCAGGGCGCCATGCCCGTCGACCCGTACGACGCAGTTCACACTCTGGCCGTCATCGATGCGGCTCGCGCCAGCGCCGTACACGGCACGGCGGAGCAGGTCCGGACGCCGGGACAGCGCTGAGCTGACATGAGTGCTGAGCTGGCTGAGTGCTGAGCTGACGTTGCTCGGTCAGCGCTGCCAGGTCACTGACGTGGCAGCAGGGTCTGGGGTCTGAGCTGTTCGTCGGCCGAGCAGTCGCGTCGCCAGCGGTTCTTCCACGGCGCGGTCACCATCGCGGCGGACGATGTAGGCACCCTTGCCCGCCTGCTCACTGACCGCCTCGACGAGCTCGGTTCCGCGGTAGACAATCCCGACTCCATCGTCGGTGCAGTGGGTGGTGCCCAGGGTGCCGTCCGCGACGAGCCTGTGAACGAGAGGGCGTCTCCGGTCCTCGCTGTCGTAGTGCACGCCGTTGGCATACGGCAGGAACCCCAGGCCGTTCGTGACGGCGCGCAGCTCGGGACCGAACGAGTCGGTGGTGCCGCCCTCGAACCAGCAGATCGACCCGGCGGAGACGCCGGCGAGTACGACTCCGGCCTGCCAGACGCGCCGCAGGATCTGGTCGAGGCCATGAACCCGCCATACGGCCAGGAGGTTGGCCACCGAACCTCCGTTGACCCACACGACGTCCTGCGCCATGAGGTGCCCCTCGATGTCGTCCAGGTTCGGCATCGAGAACAGGCTCAGGTGGGTGAGGTTGAAGCCGGCCACCCGGCCCGCCTCGGACATGTCCATCTGGAACCGCGGGTCGTCGCCGGACGCGGTGCCCACGTTGCAGACCCTGGGGACAACTCCCGAGGTGCCGGACAGATCCACGGCATAGTGGAGCAGGTCAGCGAACTGGAAGCGCAGACGGTCGTGATCCCGGTAGCCACCGGATGTTGCGAGGATCGTTGGTGCGTCGGTTGCCATGTCGAGACAGTAGGGGGTTGCCATCGCCGTGCCGCCGCTGGTACCGGGTTTCACCATCACGGGTGAGCTGAGCTCGGACGCGCAGGGGTCGACCTGGGCGGCCATGCGGACCCTTGATGACAAGTCTTTGGTTCTGAAGGTCATCCCGGTCAGTGACGTGACCGAGGCCCGTGCGACGGCAGTTCAGCTGATGGCAGTGCTTGACCGGATCGACAACGAACATCTGGTTGGTCAGCACGGTGCCATTGCCCTGGCCGACGGCCAGCTGGCCCTGGTTCTCGATCGGGTCACTGGCGGCAGTCTGGCCCAGCTTCTCGGTGATCGAGGGAACCTGAGCCCCGGTGAGACGGTCACGACCCTCGCGCCGCTGTTCGGCGCGCTGGCGGCACTGCACGCTGCCGGGGTTGAGCACGGTGATCTGGCACCGCGAAGCATTAGGTTCAGCGCCGACGGCAGACCACTGATCGGTGATGTGGGGGTGTCCCGGCTCATGGGACGCGCTGGGGGGCAGGTCGATCGGGATGAGAGCCTCATGGCTCCCGAGGTCGCCGGTGGTGCTCCTCCGTCGGCGGCCTCCGACGTCTATTCCATGGCGGCGATCGGCTGGCTCTGTCTCACGGGAGCCCCGCCCGATCCTGTGTCGACGATTCAGTGCGCCACCACGGTGAGTCCCCGGATACCTGTCCGGCTGACCGATGTCCTCACCTCCTGCCTCTCAGCTGACCCGGCCTCACGGCCTTCTGCCCGCGGAGCCGCTATCGAGGTGTTCGACGCGGTGCAGGCAGAGTCGGTCGCCCTCTCGTCGACGGCTGACCCCGCCACCGAGATCACCCGGCGGATTCGTGCCACCGCGGCGGTTGTTCCGGTCCCGGTCCCATCTTCGGCGGGCAAACGTCTGCGTTGGTTCCTGGTCGTCGGTGCCATCGCTCTTCTTGTCATGGTGGCCATCGGTGGGGGGACCAGGTGGTTCGGGACTCGCGCGCCAGAGCCTGTTCGTCCGGCCACAGCCCGGTCCTCGGCGACCTCGACGTCCGGGAGCCTGACCGATGTCGTGACCGCGAGCGACTCGCCACGGGTCGCGGCGGCCGGACTGTTGCAGGCGTTGGTCGACGCACGGGCGCTGGCGTATGCCGCCCGAAGTCCTGTTCTCCTGGACCTCGTCTATGCGCCCGGGGCACCACGGGCCGGCGCGGACCGGAGCAACCTCGCCACCGCGCTGGAGAGAGGAGCGACGTACCTCGAGATGAGGTTTGTGGTGAAGGACGCAGTCTTCCTGGACGGGACGTCGGACGCCGCCCGGATTCGGGCCACCATCCTGACGCCGGCCTACGAGACCGGCCAGCCGGATGGGCGCAGGGTCGCGCACGCGTCAGAAACAGTTGGACCGTCGGTCTTCACCCTGAGCCTGACCCAGGATGGCTGGCGAATCCTGGGCCTGGCGGCGCCCTAGATCTCGTTGACCAGCCAGCGCATGGCGCCCTCGATGGTGTCGTGATCGAACACGAACCCCGAAGCGGTCAGCACGCTTGGCAGGACGCGTTGGCTGCCGAGGATGTCGCTGGCGAACTCGCCCATGATCACCTTGAGCGCCAGCGTGGGGGCCGGCAGTACCGCCGGACGGCCAAGCACAGTCCCGAGGGCCTTCATCACCTCGGCCTGGCGCAGGGGCTGAACGCTGACAAGGTTGACGGGTCCCCTGAGGTCCTGGTCGATGAGATGGGCCAGTGCCCGAATCTCGTCGTGCAGCGTGATCCAGCTCCAGTACTGCCGCCCCGAGCCGAGCGGGCCGGCCAGTCCGACCCGGGCGAGAGGGAGCACTCGCTCCATGGCGCCACCGTGGGGTGCCAGGACGAGCCCGGTGCGCGCATGGACGACGCGGAGGCCCGCGTTCTGGGCTGGTTCGGTGGCGGATTCCCATGCGCGGACGACATCCGCCAGGAAACCGTGCCCCATCTCGCTGTCCTCGGTGAGCACCTCGTCGCCGCGGTCACCGTAGGCGCCCATGGCCGAACCGCTCACGAGAGCGATGGGCTCCCCGAGGTCCGCCAGGGCCGTCGCGATGGTGGTCGTGCCGTCAACGCGCGAGGAAAGGATCTCGTCCTTGTATGCCGTCGTCCACCGATGGTCGCCCACACCGGCTCCTGCGAGGTGAACAACAGCAGTGACGCCCGACAGATCACGAGGGTCCAGCGTTCGCGTCGCCGGGTCCCACGAGATCTCGTGGCTGGCCTGCGGTTGGCGGCGGACCAGGTGCACCGCCTCGTCGCCTCGTGCGCGCAGAAATGTGGACAGCGCGCTGCCGATCAGTCCGGAGGCACCGCTGATGGCAACGCGCTGCTGCCAGGGGCTGTCGGCTGAGCTGGAGCTGTGCGGCATACGGCGGTGTTCTAGAGGCCCAAGGAGGCCTCGAAGGCCCCCTCTTCAAGGCGGGCCTTCATCGACATCAGGAACCGTGCTGCGTCCGCGCCGTCAACCACCCGGTGGTCGTATGACAGCGCCAGATAGACGATGGAGCGGATCGCGATCGTCTCGCCACCGTCGTTGTCCTTGACCACGACGGGACGCTTGACGACCGCACCGGTTCCGAGGATGGCGACGTTGGGCTGGTTGATGATCGGGGTGTCGAACAGTGCTCCGCGGCTGCCGGTGTTGGTGAGCGTGAAGGTGCCACCAGCGAGCTCATCCGGGGAGACCTTGTTCGTCCGGGTCCGCTCGGCCAGGTCGGCGATCTTGCGTGCCAGGCCGGCAATGTTGAGGTCTCCGGCGTCCTTGATCACCGGCACCAGCAGGCCACGCTCGGTGTCGACCGCGACGCCCAGATTCTCGGAGCCGTGATAGGTGATCTGGTCACCCTCGACGCTGGAGTTGACGGTCGGGTGGGCCTTGAGGGCCTCGACCGCCGCGAGAGCGAAGAACGGCAGGAAGCTCAGTTTCGCGCCCTCCCGGGACTCGAACTCGCGCTTGGCCTTGTCGCGAAGTCTCGCGACCTTGGTGACGTCGACCTCAACCACGGTGGTGAGCTGCGCCGAGACCTGCAGCGACTCGACCATGCGCGCCGCGATGACTTTACGCAGTCGACTCATCTTCTCGGTCGTCCCGCGTTTGGGCGAGACCGCCGTGCCACCACCCGTGGTCGCGGCGATCAGCGCCGGTGCGCTGGCTGGGACCGCACCGGCGGTCACCGCGGCCAGAGCTGCCGAGGCAGCATCGAGCACGTCCTGCTTGCGGATCCGCCCGCCGACTCCGGTGCCCTTGAGCGCGGCGAGGTCGACGCTGCTGTCGCTGGCGAGCTTGCGTACCAGCGGTGTGACGTATGCCGAGGCGTCAGCTGCGCTGGGGGGAGCCGCCGGCGCCGTGACCGTCGTGATCGGCGCAGCGGCAGGTGCGGCGAATGCCGACTCAGCCGCAGGCGCAGGCGCGGGCGCGGGCGCGGCATAGGCGGGCGCGGCTGCGGGCATCGATGGGGCCGGTGCGGGCTCTTGAGCTGATGCGGTCGGCGCCGTGGCGTAGGCAGGCGCGGCTGGTGCTGGCTCGTGCACGGGCTCGGCGACGCGTGGCGCCTCGCCAGCCTGACCACCGATGATGGCCAGATCGGCGCCCACGGCGACGGTCTCGTCCTCGCCAACCAGGATCTTGGTGACGGTTCCGGCAACGGGGGAGGGGATCTCGGTGTCGACCTTGTCGGTCGAGACCTCGAGCAACGGCTCGTCACGATCGATGTGGTCACCTTCGGCCTTGAGCCAACGGCTGACCGTTCCCTCAGTCACCGACTCGCCCAGAGCCGGCATCCTGACGGTGGTGCCACCCGCGATCTCCGCGGCTGGCGATGCGGCCAGCGGGACCGACGCCTCGGCGACGGGCGCCGGGGTCGCTGGCGCAGCGAACGACCGCGGTGCCTCGTCCTGCTCGCGCGGTGCGATGGGAGGTGACGGTGCGATGGGGGCTGGCGGCGGGGTGGGGGCCTGGTATGCAGCGGGCTGCTCCGCAGGGGCCGATGGAGCAACCCGAGCCGATGTGCCGTCACCGATGACGGCCAGGTCGGTGCCGACCGGCACGGTCTCGTCCTCGGCCACGAGGATCTCTTGCAGGATTCCGGCCACCGGCGAGGGGATCTCGGTGTCGACCTTGTCGGTCGAGACCTCCAGCAACGGCTCGTCGACGGCGACTGCGTCACCGACGTTCTTGAGCCAGCGGGACACGGTGCCTTCGGTGACCGACTCCCCAAGGGCCGGCATGGTCACGCGTTCAGCCATGAGTTGAGATCTCCTCGTTGTGCGGTGCGGCGGTCAATGTCTGCGGCTGCGGATGACGCTGTCAGGCGTGTGCGTGCAACGGCTTCCCGGCCAGCGCGAGGTGGGCCTCGCCGAGAGCCTCGTTCTGGGTCGGGTGCGCGTGGATCAGCTGGGCGACGTCGGAGGGCAGTGCCTCCCAGTTGTAGATGAGCTGCGCTTCGCCAACCTGCTCACCCATGCGGGAACCGATCATGTGGACACCGACAACCGGGCCATCTTTCTGGCGGACCAGTTTGACGAAGCCCGCCGTCCCCAGGATCTGGCTCTTGCCGTTGCCGCCGAGGTTGTAGTCGTAGGTCTCGATCTCGCCGAACTTCTCCTTGGCCTGCGCCTCGGTGTAGCCGATCGATGCGATCTCGGGCTCGCAGTAGGTGACGCGCGGAATGCCCATCTCGTCGATGACCGGCGGGTTGAGCCCGGCGATGTGCTCGGCGACAAAGATGCCCTGCGCGAAGCCACGATGGGCCAGCTGAAGGCCAGGCACGATGTCGCCTACGGCGTAGATGCCCGCGACATTGGTCTGGCAGCGTTCGTTGGCCAGGACGAAGCCCCGGTCGACCGTGACGCCGGCCTCTTCGTAACCAAGACCGGCAGTGACCGGACCGCGTCCGACGGCAACCAGCAGGAGATCCGCCTCGATGGTCTCGCCTGACTCCAGCGACACCTGAACGACATCGCCGTTCTGGGTCGCGCCGGAGAACTTCACACCGGTCTTGAAGTTGATCTTGCGTTTGCGGAAGGACCGTTCGAGCTGTTTGGAGATCGCCTCGTCCTCGGCGGCCACCAAACGGGGGAGCGCCTCCACGATCGTGACCTCGGAGCCGAAGGACTTGAACACAGAGGCGAACTCGACGCCGATGACCCCGCCACCGAGGACGACGACGCGGGATGGGACGTAGTCGAGGAAGAGCGCCTCCTGACTGGTCATGATCCGACCGCCGATGTTCAGGCCCGGGAGGGACTTGGCATAGGAGCCGGTGGCCAGGACGACGTTCTTGCCGACCAGCTGACGGCCGGTGACCTCGACGGTGTTCTTGGCTACCAGACGGCCCTCGCCCTCGACGTACTCGATGCTCTTGGACTTCACCAAGCCCTGCAGGCCCTTGTAGAGGCGTCCCACGACGCCGTCCTTGTAGGCGTTGACGCCGATCATGTCGACCGACTCGAAGGTGGTCCTGACGCCGAACTGCTCGCCCTCGCGGGCGGTGTCGGCGACCTCGGCCGCGTGCAGGAGCGCCTTGGTCGGGATACAGCCGAGGTGCAGGCAGGTGCCCCCGAGCTTGCCCTTTTCGACCAGGGCGACTGACAAGCCCAGCTCGGCGGCGCGCAGCGCGCAGGCGTAACCGCCGCTGCCTCCACCCAGGATGACGATGTCGAACGTGTTCTCGGCGGTAGCCGACATTGCGGACGCTCCCTTGGTGTGCGCATCTGACCGGACGTCGCCCTGGGTCGTGCAGCGCGCGCGTGTGCTGCGCACTCTCGGGCGTCGTAGAGCATCTTGCCACTGAATCAGGGCACAGTCGCAAGGTGGCGCCAGTGGTGAGACGACTTCGGTGCGACCACGATCGACCCAGAACTGCGCACTGTGAAGGGATACTGGTCGGTAGAGTCGCCGTATGACGTGGTTGGCCGTGACAGCAGTGGGAGTGGTCGGATGAGCTGGTGGGGAAGGCGACGGCGTCGCGACGTTCCGCTGCAGAAGGGCCGGATGGACGGTCCCGGCATGGCGGTGGACAACGGCGCGGTCCGCGATCACCTCAAGGCGTTCGTGGCCAGCAGGCGCGGGGTCGAGGCATTCGTCGAGCCGCCGACCAACGTCACCGCGACCACGGTGGTGCTGATAGCTCACGACGGCGAGTGGACCCGGCGAGCGGTTGCCTCGCGTGACGCGGCGTTCGAGCTGCCGCGAGCTCTCGGCATACCGGTGTATGACGTCAACCAGACTGGATATCCGTCGCGCATGCGCGAGTGGAACTCCCGACAGCGCAAGGGTTCCGGTCAATAAGGCGGTGGTACGACCTGTCCTCCCGTGGCAGAGTTGTCAGCACAGCGCACCTGAGAAGCAGGACGTAAGGAGAACACCGATGACCAAAGATGCAGACAAGTCCGGCGATGACCAGGCGGCGCCTCCGTCGGTGGCCGAGGACGTGAAACGCAAGTTCCGCGAGGCGCTTGACCGAAAGCACGCACATGGCGGGCGTGACGTCACGGATGACGGCGAGCACACGAAGATCCATGACGCTCATGGGCCAGCCAAGGCGCAGCAGATGTTCCGGCGCAAGAGCGGCGGCTGACCGCTCAGACCCAGCACTCAGAGTTTCATCCCGCAGAGTTTCATCCCGCAGAGTTTCATCCCGCAGAATTTCATCAAGCAGAGAGCCAGCCACGGCGGACGTGGCTGGCTCTCTTTCGTGCGTCAGGCTGTATGCCGGGTGATCAGACCTGCGACTCAGCGATCCCGACGAGGGTGCGGACTCCGAAGCCGGTGCCCTGGGCGGGGGTGTAGCCCCACGGAGTCTTGTCGTTGAACGCCGGCCCGGCGATGTCGAGGTGGGCCCAGGGGATCGGCTCACCATGTTTGTCGTTGCCGACGAACTCGGACAGGAACCAGCCTGCGTAGATCACACCGGTCGGACCCGACTGCAGCAGATCAGCCACGGGGGACTCGAGAGTGGGGCGGATGTCCTCCAGCATCGGGAAGGGCCAGAAGGGCTCGCCGACCTCGTCCGCGATGTCCTTGACCCCGGCGAGCAGCTCGTCGTCATTGCTCATGAAGGCGGCGGTGCGGTCGCCCAGTGCCATGACCGCCGCACCGGTAAGCGTCGCTATGTCGATGATGAGGTTGGGTTTCTTCTCTGATGCCAGAGCGAGGCCGTCAGCCAGGACCATGCGGCCCTCGGCGTCCGTGTTGTTGAGCTCGACGGTCTTGCCACCGCGTATCGTGACGACATCGCCCGGGCGGCACGCGCCGGTGCCAGGCATGTTCTCGGCCAGGCAAAGGTAGGCGCTGACCTCGACCGGCAGGCCGAGCTCGGCGATGGCGAAGACGGCGGCGGCGACCGCGGCAGCGCCCGCCATGTCGCACTTCATGGTGGTCATTCCCGCCTTGGGCTTGATCGTCAAGCCGCCTGAGTCGAAGGTGATGCCCTTGCCCACGAAGGCGACGTGCTTGTTTGCCTTGGTCGGGCTGTAGCGCAGCGTCACGAGTCGCGGGCCCCTGGCCGAGCCGCCACCTACGGTGAGGGGGCCGCCGAAGCCACCGCGGGCCAAACCGGCTTCGTCGAGGACGGAGACCTTGACGCCGGTGCCGATCGCGCGCTTCTTGATGGTGGCGGCGAACGTCTCGGGGTAGAGCACGTTGGGGGGCTGGTTGACCAGGTCGCGGGTGTAGTTCGTGGCCTCGCCGAGGGCTGAGGCGCGCTTGATGGCGGCGCGCAGGCCACGGTCCCGAGCCACGGGCGAGGCGACCACGATGGCCTTGACAGGAATCGAGGCCGGGCCCGCGGCCGAGCTCGTGACGGTGTAGGCCCCGAAGACCGCGCCCTCAGCCGAGGCGGTCGCTTCTTCCACGCCGGATCCGGGGGCCGCCACGACGGCCTTGGAAAAGCCGCTGAGCTGACGGGTGGCCGCACCCACCGCGCGACGAATGGCTTCGGCCTCCAGCAACCCGCCCTCGGCCGTCACCTTGCCGGCGCCGGACACGATGACCAGCGCGGCAGCCACCCCGGGCACCGACACGAGTTTGAGGACCTCGTCGGTACCTCCCTTGGCCTTGAGGGTCGACAGTGCCGACTCCAGGTGGGCGACGGTCTGGTCGCCCAGTCCGTGCCCGGGTGCCAGAGCGGCCCCGTCATCGGTGTGGACCGAGACGAGCACGAGTGCATCGCCTTTGAGATCGGCTGCGGCGCGATCGGACACGGTCAAGGTGGTCACGGGGTTCCTGTCCTTCGAAGTCGAGGCTGAGGTGATGAGGATAACGAATTCGGCTACGGATACCGTGGGCCCCATGACTGAAGCCTCGCTCAAGACCTCCCCGCTCCACGACCGCCACGTTGCCCTTGGAGCCAAGATGGCTGACTTGGGCGGCTGGGAGATGCCGATCGAGTACCCCGGAGGAGGCGTGGTGCGTGAGCACACGGCCGTCCGTGAGCGCGTCGGCATCTTCGATGTCAGCCACTTGGGCAAGGCCAGCGTCAAGGGCCCTGGTGCTGCGGCGTTCATCAACTCCTGCCTGACCAATGACCTGGGCCGCATCCACGAGGGCAAGGCGCAATACACCCTGTGCTGCGACGAGACCGGTGGGGTGGTCGATGACCTCATCGTCTACCTGCGCGCCGAGGACGACGTCTTCCTCATCCCCAACGCCTCCAACACCGGTGAGGTCGTACGCCGGCTGCAGGCGGCTGCGCCCTCCGGGCTGGAGATCAAGAACCTCCACGACGGATATGGCGTCATCGCTGTCCAGGGAGCCAAGAGTGACGCGGTCCTCGAGGCTCTTGGTCTGCCGACCGGCCACGAGTACATGTCGTTCGTCGAGGCCGACTGGAACGGCAAGCCGGTCATCGTCTGCCGCACCGGCTACACCGGCGAGCGTGGCTACGAGCTGGTCCCGCGCTGGGACGACTCGTTGGCTCTCTGGGACGCGCTGGTCGAGGCCGCGGCACCGTATGACGGGCTGCCCTGTGGACTGGGTTCTCGCGACACCTTGCGCACCGAGATGGGCTACCCGTTGCACGGTCACGAGCTGAGCCTGGACATCACTCCGGTGCAGGCTCGGTCCGGCTGGGCCGTTGGCTGGAAGAAGGACGCGTTCTGGGGCAAGGACGCACTCGTCGCAGAGAAGGCCGCGGGCCCGAAGCGCGCCACCTGGGGTCTGCTGGCCACCGGCCGTGGGATTCCGCGTCCGCACTGCCAGGTCAAGGGCGCAGACGGCACCTTGCTGGGTGAAGTCACCTCCGGGACGTTCTCGCCGACCCTGAAACAGGGAATCGCTTTGGCGCTGCTCGCCCCGAGCGTTAAGGAGGGCGACGAGGTCGTCATCGACGTGCGAGGCCGCGACGTCCTCGCGACCGTCGTCAAGCCTCCGTTCGTCCAGGTCGAGATCCACTAGCGCCGAGCACGTCGAGGTAGCCCGCGCTGGCGCGCCACAACGCGTCGGCGACGGGCCCCAGCTTGCCGGGGCTGTATCTGCGCTGTTCGTAGTTCGCGGCGGCAGACTCCAGGGCGCGATGGCTTGTCGCCAGCTCGGCCTCCAGCCTGGCCTGCAACTCGCCGGGCGTCGGTCCAGGCAGCCGCAACGTCTCCGCCGTCCCGTCCTGGAGCGCCGCCAGCGCGCCGACCAAGATCCCTTCGGACTCATCCCAGATCAGCAGTGGTCGGCGAATGTGGTGGTTCCACAGGGGTGCTCGAGTCGATCGCCACATCGCCACGATGGGGTTCTTCGAGAGCCGCGTGGCATTTGACCAGTGCTCGGCCCCCTGTGGAGGACAGAGCCAGGCAACGTCGTCGACCGGCACGTCGAGCGCCAGTACGACCCGCAGACAGTCGAGATCGTCATGGCTGGTCAACACGTCGGAGTAGGCCCATAGCTGTACGACTCGTAGCGGAAAGATCGTGACGGGCAGCTCGGCCATGTCGGCGCAGGCGTGCGCCAGCTCGTCGAGATGATGGACGGCGCGGGACCACTTCATGGCGTTTGGGACCCTTTCGGTGGAGAGACCTTCGATCGATCAGTTCAAGCCTAGGGAGAGTCATGGCCAAAGGACTTCTCGTGGCGGGAACCACGTCGGACGCCGGCAAGAGCCTGGTGACCGCTGGGCTGTGCCGTTGGCTGGCCCGCAGGGGCGTATCGGTCGCTCCGTTCAAGGCACAGAACATGTCCAACAACTCGATGGTCTGTGCCGATGGATCGGAGATCGGGCGAGCCCAGTGGGTTCAGGCCATCGCGTGCGGACTGACGCCCGAGGCTGCCATGAACCCCGTCCTCCTCAAACCGGGCTCGGACCTCAGGTCCCACGTGGTCCTCATGGGTCAATCCTGGGGTGAGCTAGACGCAGGGAGTGGGCCGCGGGCCGAAAGGTGTTGGCGGAGACCGCGTTTGAGGCATTTCGTGACCTGTCATCGCGTTTCGACGTCGTCATTGCCGAAGGCGCCGGAAGTCCGGCAGAGATCAACCTGCGTGAGGGCGACTTCGTCAACATGGGTCTCGCGCGGGCTGTGGATCTGCCGGTGGTCGTGGTCGGCGACATTGACCGCGGCGGAGTCCTCGCCGCGATGTACGGCACCCTGGCCCTGCTGGACGACGCGGATCAGGCTCACATCCGCGGTTGGATCGTCAACACGTTTCGCGGGGACCTGTCTCTCCTCGAGCCGGGTCTGCGAATGCTGGAGGAACGCACCGGCCGCCCGGTGCTGGGGAAACTGCCGTTCCTGTACGACGTGTGGCTCGACGGTGAGGATGCCCTCGCGATCTCTGGTTGGTCGGGGGCGTCATCGGAGGGCGGAGCGTCCTCGGAGGTCACTGGGGCGGCGTCCTCGGCCGTGCCTGCCACTGGAGCAACGCTTTCCGTTGCTGTCG
>JABBOX010000243.1 GCA_012927555.1 Phycicoccus sp. | reverse complement strand
AAGACCGGGTCGCTCAGGACGCGTTCGTCCGGTTCGGGGACCACGAGCGCCACCGAGCTGGTGCGCCTCGTGACGAGCGAGCGCGCGGCGCGGTTGGGGATGTACCCGAGGTCCACGACCGCTGCGTCCACGGATGTCTGGGCTTCCGGGGACACGCGCAGGCCGCCGTTGATCGCGCGGGAGGCGGTCGATCGCGATACTCCTGCGTGTTCAGCGACCTGATCGAGCGTCGGCGCGGCCGACCGCGAACCGTTCGGCGTCGACCGGATCGCTTGTCGTTCGTCGGCCGCCATGGTCCACGCCTTCCCCAGTTGATCGTCCCGGTCGTATCCGTCAGTCGCGTGCGGGCACTGTGTTGTTCTCGGCCACCTTGGCATACCAGAGGGCGCTGGCCTTGGGTGTGCGCACCTGGGTGTCGTAGTCGACGCGAACGATACCGAAGCGCTGGTGGTAGCCCCACGCCCACTCGAAGTTGTCCAGCAGCGACCACGCGAAGTATCCGCGTATGTCCGCACCGCGAGCGATCGCGTCGTGCACCGCGCGCAGGTGCAGGTCCAGGAAGTCCCGGCGCTCGTCATCCGCCACGAACCCGTCCGCGTCAGGGATGTCGTCGTAGGCGGCGCCGTTCTCTGTCACGTACAGGGCCACGCCGGCCCGTCCGGTGTATTCCTCGTGCAGCCGGACCAGGACGCGGGTCAGGCCCTCGGGCTGGACCTCCCAGCCCATTCCGGTCACCGGCAGGCCGCGCGGGTGGCTGAATACGCCATCGGCAGCAGGGAAGGGCGATGACGTCGGCCGCGCGACGGGCGCCTCGCCATCGATCGGTGCGGGCGCAGGGCGGGAGCTGACGGCCTGGCCGTGGTAGTAGTTCACGCCCAGCGTGTCGATCTTGCTCGAGATGATCGCGAGGTCGCCGTCCTTGACATGGTCGAGCAGCCCGAACGGCGCCACGTCGGCCAGGACATCCTCAGGGTAGGAGCCGCGCAGGATCGGGTCGAGGAAGATGCGGTTGAACTGGCCGTCGATCCGGCGAGCCGCATCGACGTCACCGGGTTCGTTGGGATCGAGCGGGTCCGGCAGGTCCATGTTCAGCGTGATCCCGAGATCCGCCTCCGGCGCGCGCGAACGCAGCGCCTGCACCGCGAGCCCGTGGCCGAGCATCAGGTGGTGGGCTGCCGCGAGACCGTCGGCGGGGCTCTGGCGCCCTGGCGCGTGGACACCCCCGGTGTAGCCCAGGAAGGCAGAGCACCAGGGCTCGTTCAGCGTGGTCCACACATCGACCCGATCGCCCAGAACCTCGTGCATCGTGACGGCATACTCCGCGAACAGATAGGCCGTATCGCGGTTGGTCCAGCCACCCTTGTCCTCGAGGGCCTGCGGCAGGTCCCAGTGGTAGAGAGTCAGCCAGGGCTTGATCCCGTGGCCGAGCAGCTCGTCGACCAGGCGCGAGTAGTAGTCGAGGCCGGCGGGGTTGACGGCGCCACCGTCGGGGCGGACGCGCGCCCACGAGGTCGAGAATCGGTAGGAGGCCACGTGGAGGTCGGCCATGAGTGCGACGTCAGCGGGGTAGCGGTGGTACTGGTCGCAGGCCACCTCGCCGTCGTGCCCGTCGAGTACGGCGCCGGGAACCTTGGCAAAGGCGTCCCAGATCGAGTCGCGCCGCCCGTCCTCGTGGGCCGCGCCCTCGACCTGGTAGGCCGCGGTGGCCGCCCCCCACAGGAATCCGGGCGGGAACGCGAGTGGACCCTTTGAGTGCCCGCCCGGGACCGCCTCGATCTTGCCGGCGAGGTGGTTCGTGCCGGTGTCGTTCGTGCCAGTGTCGTTCGTGCCAATGTCGTTGACGTTGTTGGGGTTCGTGGCGCTGTGGTTCGTCATCCTTTGACCGCTCCCTGCATGATTCCGGAGACTAGCTGCTTCCCCGCGACGGCGAACACGATGATCAGGGGGATCGTCGAGAGGGTGACACCGGCCAGGATGAGCGAGTAGTCCTTGAAGTAGGACGCCTGCAGCAGCTGGACCGCGACCGGCAGCGTCGGGTTGTTCGAGCCGAGCACGATGAACGGCCAGAAGAAGTTGGTCCACGATCCGACGAAGGTGAACAGGGCGAGCATCGCGGCGCGCGGCCGGCATCGCGACGTGCCAGAACGTCCGGATAAACGAGCAGCCGTCGACGCGCGCAGCCTCGATGAGCTCATAAGGCAGCGCCTCCTCGAGGTACTGGGTCATCCAGAACACCCCGAACGCCGTCACCATCCCAGGCACGATGACCGCGACGAGCTTGCCGGTCCAGCCAAGCTGAGCCATGACGATGAACAGCGGGACGATACCCAGCTGGGTCGGCACGGCCATCGTCGCGATGACGAAGACGAGCAGCCCGCGCCGGCCTCGGAAGCGGAGCTTGGCGAACGAGAACCCGGCCAGGGTGGAGAACGCGACGACCGAGATCGCGGTGACGGACGCGACGATGACCGAGTTGGTCAGCGCCTTCCAGAACTGGATGTCCGAGGTCAGCACACGTTGGACGTTGTCGAAGAAGTGCTTCGCCGGGACCAGCGACGGCACCGGGTTCTGCGCGATCGTCTGCGCGTCGGAGGAGCCGAGCAGGAACGAGTAGTACAGCGGGTATGCGGACAACAGCAGCACGAACGTGAGGATCGAGTAGGTCACCCAACGGGGCCGGCGGTTCGCACCCGCCCCGCCGCTTCCTTGTCCCACTTGCCGTGCCCGACGACGCGCGACGGCCCGGGCAGCGCCCGCACCGGCGGTCTGCTTGATCATGCCGATGGAGCTCATCGCTTGTCCTTTCCGGCGCGGGCCCCGGACGAGGAGATCCGCTGGGTGAGGAAGAAGTTCAGCAGGCCGATGGCAATGATGATGAGGAACAGGATCCAGGCGACCGCGGCGGCACGCCCGAAGCTCTGCTGGGCACCCCAACCGAGCTCATAGAGATACATCGTCACGGTCATCCACTGACGATCGGCGCCGCCCTGGCCGAACTGGTCGTACATGCGCGGCTCGTCGAAGATCTGCAGCCCGCCGATCGTCGAGGTGATCACGACGAAGATGATGGTGGGTCGCAGCATGGGGACGGTTACTGAGAAGAACTGCCGTGCACGGCTCGCGCCGTCGATCACAGCGGCCTCGTACAGGTCGCTCGGAACGGCTTGCATGGCCGCGAGCAGGATGAGGGTGGTGTAGCCGGTCCACCGGAAGTTGACCATGGTGGCGATCGCGATGTGGCTCGAAAGCACGTCGGCGTGCCAGCGGATCGGGTCGATCCCGACGTTGCCCAGGATCGTGTTGAACATGCCCGACTGGTCGGCGAACATTTTCGAGAAGATCAGGCCGACAGCGACCGGCGCAACCACGTACGGCAGCAGCACTCCCATACGCCAGAACGTCTTCGCACGCAGGTTGGCGTTGAGCACCGCAGCGAGTACCAGACCGGCGAAGACCTGGGGCACGGACGACAGCAAGAAAATGCTGAACGTGTTGCGTAGCCCGGTCCGGAAGTTGGGCTGGCCCAGGACGTTGGCGAAGTTGTCCAGTCCGACGAAGTCGCCTTGGCCGCCGATCAGGTCCCAGTCGTGCAACGAGACCCACGCGGTGTAGCCGAGCGGGAACAGGCCGACGATGGCAAAGAGGATGAAGAACGGAGAGACGTACAGGTAGGGGGATGCCTTGACGTCCCAGCGCCCGATCCGCTGGCGGAACGCGATGCGCCGAGGCGCTCGGTCCGGGGCGGGGTCGAGTCCCGGATTGGTGATCGCAGTCATGGGACTCCTTCGACGCGGGCCTGGGTGGGGACGATGACGGATGGGGTGCGAGTCCGTCGGCGCCGCGAGCTCACCGGTTTCGACCGGCGAGCTCGCGGCAGATCAGCGGACTCGCGCTCCTCAGCCTAGGTTCTTGACAGCCGTCGTGAACTTGGCCCAGGACGACGCCGCGGTGTCAGTCTTGGCGACGTCCACGCGGTTCAGGGCCTGCTGCATCTCGTCGTTGATCGCGAAGTAGCTCTTGCCCTTGAACGGGGCGACCGTGACGGCCTTGGCCCGGTTGGCGAGGATCTGACCGGTCGGCGCGGCGTTGAAGAACGCATTGCTGACCGAGAGCAGATCGTTGCTCGTGAGCGCCTGCTGCTGGCTCGGGAACGTGCCCTTGGCGACGAACGCCTTGATCTGCTGCTCCGGAGCGGTAAGCCAGTTGGCCAGTGCCTTGGCCTCGGCCGGGTGCTTGCCCTGCGCCGGTACGGTCAGGAACGAGCCGCCCCAGTTGCCGCCGCCACCGGGGAAGACATCGGCGATGTCCCAGCCCTTGACGCCCTTGGCGTTGCCTTCGATGACACCGAGCATCCACCCGGGGCAGAGCATCGTCGCGAAGCCGTCCTTCTGGAAGGAGGCCGTCCAGTCCTCGCTCCACTGAGAGAGGTGGGCTGAGAGCCCGTCGGTCGTGGAGGCGCCGAGCACCGTGTCATAGATCTTGCGGACGTCGGGGTTGTCGAGAGCGATAACCGTGCCGTCATCCTTCTCGTAGGCGTTCTTGACCTGGTTGATCATGCCCTGGTACGTCGCGCCGGCTGAGTCCATCCACGGCGCCTTGGCGCCAGAGGCCTTGAACTTTTTGCCCGCGGCGAAGTAGCCGTTCCACGTGGCGTTGGCGCCGCCAAGGAGCGTGGCAACCTCGGCGCGGTCGGTCGGCAACCCGGCAGCCTTGAACAGGTCGGAGCGGTAGCAAACGCCTTCGGGGCCGATGTCTGTCCCGTAGCCGAGGAGGACGCCGTCCTTGGTGGTCGCCTGGGCGACCTTCCAGTCGAGCCAGCGTCCGTCGACGGACTTGTCCTTCAGGTCGACGAACTTGGCCGGGTACTTCATGAGCTCGGGGAGCCAGTCGACCTCGATCGCCTCGACGTCCGAGAGTCCCGAACCGGCTGCGAGCCGCGTCTTCATGTTGTCGCGGGCCTCGTTCGAGGTCGCCGCCTTCTTCTGCACGACCGTGATGTTCGGGTGGAGCTTGGTGTACTCGGCGAGGAGGTTCTCGTAGCCGAACTCGTTGAACGTGGCCACGGTCAGGGTCATCTTCTCGGTGCTGTTTGCGGTCTTGGTGGCCGTGCTGCTCGGGGTGCTTGAGCCACAGGCCGCGGCGAGCAGGGCAATGCCCGTGACCCCCGCGACGAGTGTCAACGTCCTGCTATTGGTCTTGCGCACAATGACTCCCTTGTCAGTTGCACGGCGTCCTCGCCGTGACAATCTGCGGCCGTGGCGGACGCCGTCCGGACGCGTGGACCCCATTCGGTCCGAGGTGTGGAATCGCTCCCATCACTGGTGTGGTAGCGCTCCCACGATCTACTCCTGAAGAGTGGGCGCGCCCGTCTGACGTGTCAAGACCTCGCGTCACATCTGAGTTGTGGTCACGCTCCCATGACGGCATCACCGCAGGTCAGCGAGCTGAGACCGGAGGTCGCTTTACCGAATCGTTACAGCGTTGCCGAACGGGAGGACCCTGACTTCCTCTAGGCGCCCGGCGCCGGTGGCCTGGGCCGGCCGAAGCGCCCACCGCAGCGCCTCGACGCTGCTTGGGGACCCATCGGTCCCCACGACGATCACAGGCCGTATTCCGTCAGTTGCCATGTCGGGGCTCCATCCCTCAGGCACCACCGTCGTCGTACCGGCTCGGTTTCGGCGAGGGCCGGAGGTCCCGTGGGTGCTGATACTCGTGACGAGCTTCGATCCGGCCGTTGGCGCGAGCCGTCATCTCCGCATTCCCCTGTCCCCTAAGGGAACGCGACGAGGCGCTACGTCATACGATCTCCGGCGACTCACAGGTGGGCTTGGTCGATCGCGGACTGCAACGACTGCAGGTAGCCGTCGCTGGTGACCGTTGCACCGGAGATCGTGTCGATGGAGGCGGACTGCTTCTGGACGACCTCCTGATCGAGGATGGGCAGCGCATAGCCGTTGATCTGTGCATCGACATTGGTGCCCTGGGGGTACTGCACCGCACGAGACCGGGTGATCTTGCCGCCCTGCACCGTGAGCTGGACCTGGACCGGTCCCCATCGGGTGTCGGCCGCTTGACCGGTGTAGGTCGCCGTTTGAGTCGCCGCGCCGGACTTCTTGGTCGAGCTCGACGCGGAGGTCGAGGACCCGTTCCTGGTCGATGACCGAGACTGCGAGGCGGAGCCGGCGCCCGCTGGTTGCTGCACGACCGGGCTGGCCGAGAGCCCAGCGCTGCTGGAGCTGGTGTGGTAGCTGAAGAGCAGGACCAGGATCGAGATGGTCGACAAGATGGTGGTGACGATGCGTCGCATATCTATCCTTAGTGATTCGTATGCCGTCGGCGTTCGGTCTGTCGTGGCGAAATGCTTGGTTCGGTCTGTCGTGGCGAAATGCTTGGTTCAGTAGGTGAATCGTTCGATGTGGACGTGGTCGGCCGGGACCCCGGCGCCGATGACGGCCTGCTCCGCGGCATCCATCCACCCCGGGCTGCCACAGATCAACACGTCGTGTTTGGCGACATCCGGCACAAGCTGGCGAAGCGCCTCGACGTCTCCCATGTGCGCGGCATGCCGGGGCAGCCAGCTGGATCGATCCGTCGCCCTGGGGCCGGACACCACGAAGAACCGTGACCGTCGCGACGCGGCCAGTGCCGTCAGCTCGTCCACGAAGATCTGGTCTGCGTCGGAGCGCGCCCGGTAGACGAGGGTGACATCGCCGGGACGCTGGTCCATGGCCTCCAGCAGTGCCCGCATCGGCGTGATACCGATCCCCGAGGCCATCAACAGGACTTTGCGACGGGTCCGAACGCCCTCGTGCAACCGGCCGTACGGTCCCTCAAAAGCCACCCTGGTCCCAGGGCGCATCTGCGCCAGGCGCGCCGACCCGTCCCCCAGATGCGCGGCAGTGATGCGCAACGTCCGCCCGTCCGGTGCGGCAGACAACGAGTAGGGGTGAGCCCGGGTGGCGCCAGGTCCGTCCAGGAACCGCCACTGCATGAACTGACCGGCCCGGACCGGCAACCGGTGCAGGTTCCGCCCGGCCATGACCACCGTGGTGACCGTCGGGCTCTCGGCACGGACCTCCTGGACGACCAGTCGATGACGCAGACTGCGCCACAGCGGCTGACCCACCCGCCAGAAGAACACGCTGCCGGCTGCCGCAGCCCACAACGTCCACCAGTAGACCGTGGCCACCGGAGACGTCAGGAAGTCCTTGCCGGTCCAGAGCTGATGGGGCAGGGCCAGCCCCACGCCGACGTAGGCGTAAAGGTGAAGCAGGTGCCAGGACTCATAACGCAGCCGGGCCCGTGCCCTCCGGATCGAGGTCACGGTGACCATGACCAGCGCCACCGTGCCGGCAAGAGCCAGCAACATCCCGCGGTAGTTGACGACGAAGTCGACGATCGTGCCCCAGAGCCCCTTGGGCGAGTTCGCCGCATAGCCCAACGTGATCGCGACGATATGCACCACCATCAGGTTGAACGACCAGAAGCCCACCAGACGGTGGCGTCGGGCCAGCTCATCCTGACCGTACGACTTCTCCACCAACGGGATCCGCGCCATCAGCAGCACCTGGATCAACAACAGGTCCGAAGCCACCAGCCCGGTCAACCGACCAACACTGATCAGGCCCGAGCCGACACCGGCCAGATCCTGGATCCCACCCCCAGCGACCCACAACGCCACAACCACCAACAAAGAAGACCAGACGAAGACCCCGAACGCGTCGCGCCACCACGCCGGCACCCGAGGTACCCGCACCGATGCATGACGGCTTGCCATCCGGGATCGGCCGCCGACCGGCGGGCGCACGGACGTTTGTGCAGCCGACTCGCGCGGCGCAAACAAGGTGTCCTGCAATGTGCTCATGCCCTCAAGGATTGCCGTGAAACTTTGGCGATTTCTTTTAGCCTTTGTCGCCCGATGAGTCCCCCTGCGCTGCAGTTGGGCACGCACCTTGCGGCCGCCCAGCCCCACGAGCCGACTTCCGTTGACCAACTGCCTCTACCATTGCTGCGTGGGCAATTCGGGCACCGCGCAGGACAACCGGAGCCGTGATTCGGGGTGAGCACGCACATGGACCCCAACAGCCCCGCCCCCGGTTCGGCCCTCGCGGACGCAGGCGTCGCGGGCAATGCCCGGCTCACCTCCACGACCGGCATGGTGCTGCTGGCGTTGCTGGCTGTTGAAGGACTCACGGTCCTCAGCGTCCGCAGCATGATCACGCTGCACGTGTTCCTCGGGATGCTCCTGATCGGTCCCGTGCTGCTCAAGACCGGCAGTACGGCGTACCGCTTCGCGCGCTACTACGCGGGTGCGCGACCGTACGTGGCCAAGGGGCCGCCGCATGTGCTGCTACGCCTTCTGGGCCCGCTGGTCATCGTGTCGAGCCTGATGCTGTTCGGCACCGGGGTCGCCCTGCTCGCCGTCAAACCCTCTGATCCGGGCCTGCTCCTGCAAGCCCACAAAGCCAGTTTTCTCATCTGGTTCGCGGTGATGACCGTCCACGTCCTGGGGCACCTCAAGGAAGCGTTCTTGACCACGTGGCGCGAGCTCCGAAGCGTCATCCACGGGCACCCAACCCAAGGGCGTGGATTGCGCTTGGCGCTCATCGTTCTTGCCCTGGTCTTCGGCGTCGTTGCCGCTGGCGCCTTGTTGCCCACCGCTTCGCCTTGGACGACAGGGGCCACTGGCCGCGCCAACCGTTGACGCCGTGGCTGCACGACGCGAGCGACCCTCTGACGAGCAGAGGGCACACAAACCGAAATCCCCCCAAGTTGCCCTGAGGGGATTTCGGTTGCTCCACGATCACCTTGGTAGCGGGGGGCCCTGGCTAACCTGCGTTCGCGCCGTTGCGGCACCTGGGTTTCCAGCGCGATCTCGCACCACCTGCCCCCCACCGTGACCCGGGGCCGGGCTACGTGTACCAGTCAAGAAACCAGGATCGGTCGACACCAGAGTCGAGTGCGATACCGAACGATGCGCAGGTCTGGCGTCAGCGCTTCGCGGTCATGTGCAGCCAGAGCGGTCCACAGCGCGCCACATGCCATCGTTCCCGTTTGTGCCGTTCCTGGTGTTCTGCACCATGGCCCATCCCATCCCGCGGTCGCCATTTGCACCAACGTTCATTGCGTTGAGCATGTTGCAGGCACCGACAAAGCCATTAGGGGTTTCCGGGGCTGCGGCTGTCGCGGGCGCGGCGGCCAGTGCCACCGGCATTGTCACGACGATCAACAGCATTGACGTCCTTCTCCACACGTTCTTCTTCATCTGCCTCGTCCTTTCACCAAGCAGGGTGACGCCGCAGCGAGTGTCACGGCGTCGGTCTTCACATTGGGCGGCATGATCGGCATCGCCATCTCGTACCACCACTCCCAGATGCCGCATGCATCTGCGCTCACGACGCTAGAAGGCCACGAGGCATGCCACCATCCGGAGAAACCCCTATGTTCTGGCGGCGCCCGCCACTTCGATGAGCTGAGCGCCGTAGCGGGAGCTGAGCTCCGCGCGGTTGCGGACGCCCAGCTTGAGGTAGATGTGCGACATGTGCTGCTCGACGGTCTTTGGCGAGATGAACAGTGTCTGCGCGATGTTGTCGTTGCGGGCGCCCTGGGTTGCGAGACGGGCGACCTCCAGCTCGCGCCTCGTGAGCCCGGCAAAAGGTGAGCCGTTCGCGACCACCCGGGCCGGCGAGACGCTGTGGACGCCCAGCGCTCGCAGACGGCGCTTGACCAGGGCGGCCTCGGAGGAGGCACCGAGCTCGGCCGCGAGGCGTGATGCCGCCCTCAGTGCGTCAATCGCCCCGGCGCGGTCCCCGGGCGCAAGCACGTCACCGAGATCAACCAGTGTCCACAGCTCGTCGAGACCGGTGCCAGCGGCCGCTGCTGCTTCGCGGAACTCCCCCAACAGCTCTACCGCGTCGGCGGTGCCCACTTTGGCCGCGACGACGGCTCGTGCCCTCGCCCGCAAGTAGAGCGCCCGGGGATGGGGCGTCGGATGCGCGGCGTCATACGACGCCAGAAGCTCGTTCGCCCGCGAGGTTCGGCTGACTCGGGCAAACAGCTCAGCTTCCACGAGGCGCAGCTCCCACATGCAGCGCGCACAGTCAGCGGTGATGGCGTCGGCGTCAGCGGTCTCCAGCAGGTCTGCGACCAGGTCGCCGTACTCGGGGCCACCGAAGCGTGCCGCGCAGATCGCGGCGCCCTGACGCAGGGAAAACCGAATGTGCGGGTTGGCCTGCCGATCGGCCTCCTCCTGCAGTGAAGCCGTCGCGGCCGCCCAGTCGTCAGCAGAGGCGTCGATGAGGTGGCGCAAGGCCGACAGCGACGTGTCCTGGACCTCGAACACGGTGTCGATGCGCTCGCCGAGTCGACGTGCTTCCTCATGGATCCTGCGCGCATCAGCCACGCGGCCGAGGTTGTATGCCGTGAGCGCCAGCTCGTAGGTGGCGTAGGCGGCGATGCCGGGGAAGACCTGCTGACGAGCGTCACTCACCACCGCCCGGAGCCCCGTCTCGCATTCCTGCCAGTGGTTGAGGAAACGCTGCATCGTGCACGCGCCGACCCGTGCGTCCATGTGGGTCTCGCCCAGCCCGCGGGTTGCTTCGACACTCTCGTCGGCAACAACGAGCATCCCGACGATGTCATCGTCCATCAGTCTCGCCATGCATTCGGCATCCACGGCCTCGGCATAGGCCAGCCGGGCGACTTCGGGCAGCGTCTCAAGCGGACCTGCCTGTGCCCGAAGACTTCGAGCAGCGTCGATGGCGGACTGCAGGTGCGGCTTGGCGCGTGCGGCGGCGTGCTCCAGCCAAACCAGGCGGCGGTACTCGATCGCGTCCGTGGCGACCTGCGTCCACGGGTCGTCGCGTCCGTCCGCGCGGGCTCGGTCCAGCAACGAGCTGACGTCCGACGACAGGCCCAAGACAAAGGCGTTCCGGGCCGCCTTGACCGCGGCACCCGCACGGTCCCCCGCACCCTGAAGCGTCTCGCTCAGGGCGCCCCAACGCTCGAGGGCAGCCTCGTGGTCGCCCAGTTCATCGGCGATGGAGGCGAGCTCGATCCTGAGCGCCATCGTTTCGGCGACGTCGCCATGTGGTACTTCAGCGACGGTGGCAAGCCGGGCGAAACCGTCCGGACCCAGCACTCGACGCTGCGGCGACCTCGCGATCGCCAGCGCCAGCGCCACGCTCGCAGTGCCCGCGGCGCGCTCGTGCTCGAGGGCTTCCATCAGCAGCTGGAGGTCGCCCTCCGCCCTCCCCCGCAACAGCGCACCGAACCGGCGGTGCAGCCGGGTGAGCTCGTGCTGCGGAATCCGCTCGAGGGCCGCTTCGCGAACCAGGTCATGGGCCGTGCGGAACGAGCCGGCGTGCGACGAGGCGATGCCACGGCTGACGAGCTCGGCCAGTGCCTCTTCGACGCGCGTCACGTCCCACCCGAGAACCTCGGCCACTTCGTTCGCGCCCGCGGGCCGGGCGGCCACGACCAGCGCGCCCAGACAGGCGGTCGCTTCGGTGCTCAACGATCGCAGCAGTCCGGCGATCGAGACCGTTGATCGTTCGCCGCTCAGCCCGATTCGCGCTGCCAGCTCGATCCAGAACGGGGAGCCGGCCGCCTTCGCCCAGAGATGCTCCGCTTCATCATCAGGAAGCGCTGGCTGCAGCATCTGCGCGAAGTGGACCCCGGCCTCACGGGTCAACGGCCCGAGCAGAAGCTCGACGCACCGGTCGTCGTCGACCAGCAGCCGCTGCACAGAGCCAATGAACGCCGTGGAAGGCGGCGTCGGCCGCCCGGCGCACAGCAGCAGCAGGGGCTGGTCGTCCGCCTGCGCCGCGCGCAACAAGTAGTGCACCAGCGCCCGCGACACGTCGTCCATCCACTGCAGGTCGTCGATCACGATCAGCGTGTCCCCGATCCGGCAGACAGCGCGATACGCCGCCTCGAACACGCGCAGCGGCTCCAACCCGCCAAGCGCAGGATCTGTCGCCCGCAGGAGCGCCTCCAGCTGCCGCCCCTCATCCCCCACGCCCACGAGGTCGCGCAACAGGTGGGCGGCGGCACCGAGCGGGACGTGCCGCTCAGGCTCAAAACCGACGAGGTGGAAGGTGCGGCGTCCGGCTACCAGCTTCGTGGCTTCGCTCAGTAGCCGCGTCTTGCCGACGCCTGGCTCACCGAGGACCAGCGCCGCCCTGGGACCGGCCCCAACGGGCTCAGCGGCGATCACTGCGCGAAGCACGTTCAACTCGTCGCTACGCCCGACGAGCTCCGTGACTGCGGTCAAGACGCATCACCACCTACGCTGCCAACGGCGATCGATAGCCCGTCATTTTAGGGGACGACGGCATCCGGCGCGAGGTGTTCGCCGGGCTTCGCCACGCTGGGGGATAGATGGGGCACACAGAACGAAATCCCCCCAGGTTGCCCTGAGGGGATTTCGGCTGCTCCACGATCACGTTGGTAGCGGGGGCAGGATTTGAACCTGCGACCTCCGGGTTATGAGCACCGCGAACCCGGTCCCAGCCCGTATGACGCGTCTCCCCCGTCACCACTCGTTGCAGACTCGACGGCGTCAACGTCGCATTCGTCCTCACCGATGCGGCTGTGTCCCCGGGTGTCTCGGTCACGGATCTGGTCACGGCTGGTGCGCCCAAGCCTTCGGGGCCCCCAGTCAGTCGGCGAGGCCGCGGACGTACTCGACCAAGTAGGGGTCCTCCACCTCATGCGGGTACGCCTCCCGGTACAGCTCAACAGCCTGTTCGGCTGAGTCGAACAGGCACCTCGGCCAGAGGGCGACCATGTCGTCGTAGTCCCTGGAGCGCACGCGGGACGCAAAAAGCTTCATCACGAAGACCTGGCGCAGCGGCGCGCCCAGGACAAGCAGCCGCCCCTGGTCAAGCAGAATGTCGCAGTCCTGTTCGACGAACGTCTGCGGGCGGAAGGACGCCGAAGAGTCGTTCAACCAGGCCGTCGCCAGGCCGTGCACCCGCGCCACCTGCTCGACCGCGTCCCTCAGTTCCTGCTCCATGCGCTGGACGGTGTCCACGTCCAGCGTGCTCTGACGCAGGCCGTAGAGCGCAAGCAACGAACCCCCGACGACCACGATCTGGTGCCGGGGGCCGGCAGGCGGAAGTGCCTGCGCGACCTCACCCAGGTACAGGAGGATCTGGTCGGCGCTCAACGGGATGTCAGGCACCGACTGTTGCCCGTTCCCTCCACAGGCTGCGTTCATCGATGCTCAGTCCACGTTGGGCCAGTTCGCGCGGAGTCGCGACCCGAATCGCCTTCCGCATCGCAGGTGTGCCTGGGGTGGCCCACGGTTCAGGCAGCGCCGGGATCCGCCGTGCCCACGCCGGCCGGGGAATCCCCGCGTCGTCGCAGATCTTTTCCGCGATCCCGGCCAGCAATGTGTCCAACACGCAGGAGCCGGACCGCGCCGGCCTCCGCAGGGTCGCCGAACCCTGCTGCTCGGGGTGCAGTGCAAGGTGATCGAGGAAGGCGCGCAACCGCGTCCAGTCCGGTCGGTCGCCGCGCGGCCCACGCGACCAGGCATCGGCCAGGTCCGCGATCTCCGGTCCGGGCGCACGGTGGGTAACCATCTCGAGCTCACGTCCGGCCGCGCTCAGCAGGCGGGCAAGCATGCCGATGGTCGGGTCGATCGTCCCTGCCTCAATGCGAGCGACGGAAGAGGTCGCGACGTGGGCGCGCGCAGCGAGAGCGCGCATGGTCAGGCCCGCACTAGTCCGCGCGTCCCTTAGCATGTTCGCTGCATCAGCCATGCTTGTTAGCATAAACGCAACAGTTCTACACGGTCAACCGGGGATGGACACGGCTGCCGAGCGGGTGCGATCGCCGGGTTTTCGACCCGGCGGACGCCGTCTCGCGGGACCAATCCCGTCCCAATCAGGCCCATTCGTCTCGATACGCCCCCACCGACCTGAGACACGACGGGACACCTGAGACGATCCTTGGTCACGGATCTGGTCACGGCCCACACCCTCCCCCGGACATGAAAACGGCCCGCAAGCTAGGCTTGCGGGCCGTTGACCTGCGGTTATACCGCTGACACGTTGGTAGCGGGGGCAGGATTTGAACCTGCGACCTCCGGGTTATGAGCACCGCTAACCCGGTCCCAGACTGTATGACGCGTCTCCTCCGTCACCATTCGTCGCACTCGCGACGGCGACAACATTGCACCCGTCCCAACTCGTGCCGCTCCGTCCCGTGGTGTCTTGGTCACGGATCTGGTCACGGATCTGGTCACGGCGAATGAAGGATCTGCGCCACTCCCGTCGTCGTCGACCATCTTCGAAACAAACGCGCTCGGGGCCGTCAAACGAGACTCGTCCTCAAGCGGGCAACTCTGCGAACACCGCGTACAGCCGCGCAAGGTAGGTCACGAGGTCCAGGCCACCCAGAGGCGCTCCCGGCACGGGAAGCTGACGCAGCAGCAGATCCACTGGCAGCTCCGCCTGGACAGGCAGCGCCGGGGCTGGCCCCCCAGCCCAGAAATCGCCATCACCCAGAGCCAGATCAGCCAGTGCCATCATGGCTCCCACGCGAGGACCTTCGTTCGGCAGCGCCGGCTCCGCCGCAGGACGTGCTGTATCGCCGCCGCGCAGCTCGCGAAGCCGATTCAGCAGTACCTCGCGGCTGCGCCCGCGCCACAACAGGATGGCGAAGGGGTCGTCGTCGAAGCGCTCCGCGAGCAGGTAGAAAGTGGCCGCGAGGTGCTTGCACGGGACCTCCCAGTCGGGGCAGGAACAGCTCAGAGACATGTCCTTGGCCCGCTGCGGGAAGAGCGGCGCGCCGGCTGCCAGAAAGACCTCCTCGAGGTCGTGGGGCATCTCGCCTGCGAGCAGCCGGGCGCTGTGGATCGCCTGCTCGGCAAGGGTTACCTCGACCTTGGCCCACACCAGCTCGCTGAAGGCGGGCAAGGCGATGGACACCTTGTATGGCGTCTTACGGGACCCCTGCACTGACGCGGTGACCTCACCCGGTGCCACCTCCAGGGACCGCACCTGTCCCCGTCGGGCGTAGTTCTTGCCGCGGGTCAGCCGGGACCCGAGCGCGAAGGACTCCAGCACCTCCAGGAAGCGCCGTGACCACCAGTGCTCACCGATGGCGCCTCGCGCGCTGCGGGCCACGAGCCCGCCCTCAACAGCGAGAGGCTTGGCCGCTGGCGGGAAGCCACCCGACCAGTTCGAGCGTCCCCGACCGGGCGGTCTCATCCCGCCACCGATGCGACCGGGCGGGCTCATTCCACCACCGACCCGGCCTCGAGGGTGAACAGCTCGCGCAGGGCGGAGGTGGACAGCTCGGTGAGCCAGCCCTCACCGGTGCCCACGACACTGGCAGCCAGGCCCCGTTTGTCCTTGATCATCAGCGCGATCTTCTCCTCCAACGTGCCCGCGCACACCAGCTTGCGCACCTGGACCGAGCGGGTCTGCCCGATCCGGAAGGCACGGTCGGTGGCCTGGTCCTCCACCGCGGGGTTCCACCAGCGATCGACGTGGATGACGTGGTTGGCCGCGGTGAGGGTGAGCCCCGTGCCCCCCGCCTTAAGCGACAGGACGAACAGGGACGGCCCGCCTCCGGAAGGGTCCTGGAACCGGGCGACGAGGTCGTCCCGCTGACCCTTGCCCAGCCCCCCGTGCAGGTACCCGACCTCGCGGCCGAACCGGGCACCGAGGTGAGTGCGCAGCATGTCACCGAACTCGGCATACTGCGTGAACAGCAGCGCCTTCTCCCCCGAGGCGAGCACCTCCTCGAGGGTCTCCTCCACCCGCGCCACCTTGCCCGAGCGCCCACCGAGTCTGCTGCCGTCCTTGAGGAACTGGGCCGGGTGGTTGCAGACCTGCTTGAGCTTGGTCATCGTCGCCAGGACGAGTCCGCGACGCTCGATACCGTCGGTGCTCTCGATGCGCTGCATCATGTCGGCGACGACCGCCTCGTAGAGCGAGGCCTGCTCGTGGGTGAGCGAGCACACCACCTCCATCTCGATCTTGGCCGGCAGGTCGGTGATGATCGAGGTGTCGGTCTTCAACCGCCGCAGCACGAACGGTTGCGTCAGCTTTCTGAGGTGGGCCGTCGCCCCGCTATCGCCGCGGCGCTCGATCGGCGTCGCGAAGCGCGCCTTGAACGACGAGGGCGCACCGAGCAGTCCGGGATTGGCGAACTCCATCAGCGACCAGAGGTCGCCCAACCGGTTCTCCACCGGGGTCCCGGTCACCGCAAACCGGCTGGCCGACGGCAGGGAGCGCACCGCAACCGCCGCCCTCGTGGCCGCGTTCTTCACCGCCTGGGCTTCGTCGAGGACGACGCGACGCCAGCTCATCTCGCGAAGGGCGTCGACATCGCGGACCACGAGCCCGTATGTCGTCACGACCAGGTCGCAGGACGCAACGACCTTCTGGAACGCCTTCCCCTTGGGCCGCTCAGCCCCATGGTGGACGTGCACCCGCAGCCCCGGCGCGAAGCGGGCAGCCTCCCGCTGCCAGTTGCCGACGAGCGACATCGGGCAGACCAGCAGAGTCGGACCCCCCTGCGCAGGAAGCTCGCCGCACATCAAGGCAAGCAGCTGCACCGTCTTGCCGAGACCCATGTCGTCCGCGAGGACGCCGCCCAAGCCGACCGACTCCAGGAACGACAGCCAGGCCAGACCACGCTCCTGGTAGGGGCGCAGCTCACCCTTGAAACCCTCCGAGGCGGTCATCGGCGCGATCCGGTGGTCGACCTCGCCGGACAGGAGGTCCGCGAGCCAGCCCTGAGCCTCGACGTCCACGACGGGCAGCCCGCCTGGTCCGTCCTCCAGCGCCCCGAGGGTCGCGAGCACCTCCCCGACGCTCATCCGCCCCGTGCCGCGCGACCGCTTGGCCAGGAACGCCCGAGCCCGGGTCAGTCGCTCCGCGTCGACGTACATCCACTGACCGCGCACCCGCACCAGGGGCTGCTGAGCCTCGACAAGATCGGCGACCTCCTGCTCGGTCAGGGCGTGCTCCCCGACAGCCAGATCCCAGCGGAAGTCCACGAGCCCCTCACGACCGATCACCGACTTGCTCTCAGCCGAGCCAGGCTGCGCCGGGGTCGACACCGAGAGCTTCGCGCCCAGCCGCATCGATGGGTTGGTCCACCACCCCGGGAGCAGTACGCCGAAGCCCGCGGCCAGCAGGATCGGCGCGGCCTCCGACAGGAACAGGTGCGCGCCCTCGACATCCAGAGTTAGCGACGACGGATTCGCAGTGTGCAGGGCGCCCTCGATGCCCGGGTAGAGCCGTACGGCGCGGCCGAGCTCACCGAGCAGCGTCTCCTGCGGATCGGCGACGTGACGTGCCAGCGCCCGCATCGCCCCCCTGGCCCGCCACACCTGGGCGGCGTCAACGACCAGGCTGGGCTCCTCCGTCGACTGCAACGCGAAGTCCACACGCCACGAGGCGTCGGGCCCGCTCTCGTCAGCCGCCCCCTGGGCCGCCCCCTGGGCCGCTCCCTCCGGCTCGACCAGCCGGAAGCAGGCCCGAACCGTACCGACCTGGGTGACCTCCCGCTGCCAGTCGGCCAGTGCCTCGTCCAAGCTGGCCAGGGCGACTGGGGTCGTGGCGAAGTAAGGGTCGGAGCCGGCCAGTGCCGATCGAAACGAGGCCACGGCGCGTCGGCGCGGGACGGGGCCAAGGCGTGCGCGCACCGCTGCGTCCACCAGAGCATCGGTCGCCGCGGCCAGCGAACGCACCGAGGCCGCACCTCGGTCAACACCAGCCGGGCACGCAGCCGTGAAGGAGCCAGGTAGTCCCGTGGCCGACGCTCGCAACCACACGGCGTCGGCTGCGGTCACCACCGCAGACCACATCGCCATCGCCCGACCGTCGCCCGCGTCCCGCACACCGGGTAGCACCCGGCCGCGTCCGACCAGATCCACGGCAAACCCAGCGAGTGCCTGCAGGGCTCGCAGATCACCACCAGCGATCGGTCGTTGGAGGTCGATCTCGGCGACGTCCGCCGTCAGCAGGAAGTCCAAGGCGGCATGAGGGTCCAGGGCGAGGGTCGGGACCTCCCACTGCCCCTTGGCCAAGGACTCCGTGACCTGCGGCTGCTCGCGGGTTCGGCTCACTTCTGCTGAGGCCGACGGGCCCCGACCCAGGTTCGGTGTGGCGAGAACAGCCGTGCCCGGGGAACCAGCGCCCGCCATCAAGGTTGCCAACGCCTGCGCAGAGGCCGCGAAGGGGTGAGCCTGCTTGACGGGGCGGCGACCTCGGCGCACGGGCGGCTGCGCCGGCGCCTCGGAGTCCTCCGCCCACACGATCAGCTCGCCCCTGGGATCGCCCTCGATCGCCCACCATGCGTGAAGAACGATCAACTGCTCAACTCCCAGGATTTGCCAGCAAGGATCGCAAAACTACCCGATGAAGGGAGCCATCCTCCAACGGAGGATCACGCACCCAGCCACCATTCCCTGTCAGCGTCCATCGGGGGGCAGGTGCGGTAAATCAGTTATGACGTATTGCGGCTTATCTGCTGCACTGACATAGTGGGGGTATGACTTTTCATGGGTACGTCGGACTGCAGTCCCGCGGGCTCTTCGCACTGCCGAGCGAGCTACGCCGGCGGATGCATCTGGATGAGCCGGGCGCACAGGTCGAGATCCTCGAGCGCGCTGACGGTGTGATCGAGTTGCGCGCGGCATTGCCGGTGCCGGCCGATCAGGCGTGGTTCTGGACCGAGCGGTGGCAACGCCATGAGCGGGAAGTCGATGAGTACGTCGCCCGCGGCGAGGTGGCTGTGC
This sequence comes from Phycicoccus sp., assembly GCA_012927555.1. GTDB lineage: Bacteria > Actinomycetota > Actinomycetes > Actinomycetales > Dermatophilaceae > UBA4719. Next base: position 598 of record JABBOX010000243.1, on the reverse strand, counting down.
ACGAGTCGACCGATGACTTCCTCACCCACCTGGACGAGCTTGATTCCGCGGCTGCGAAGTCGTGAAGTTCGAGACGACCCCTACATTTGACAGCGACTACCGACGGCTGAAACTCGAACACCGCACCGCCTTTCGCCTTGCGGTCAAAGAGAAGTTCGGTCCAGCCTGCGATGCCTACGCGGCGGATCCGTCGACTCCCTGGCCCTCGGCGTTGCGTGTAAAGCCCGTACGCAACGCGCCCGGCGTACTCGAAATGACCTGGTCATTCGCCGGCCCCGACGGTCGGGCCACCTTCGAACTCATCACCGTCGACGATGACCTGCGCTGCCGTTGGCGACGAGTCGGTGGCCACGCCGTGTTCAAGCGTCCATAGAGACCAACTTCCAGCCATGTGTGGTCGCCGGGCTTCGACCCGGTGGACCCCGTCTCGCGCGACCAATCCCGTCCCAATCAGGCCCCTTCGTCTCGATCCGACCCCACCGACCTGAGACACGACGGGACACCTGAGACGATTCTTGGTCACGGATCTGGTCACGGCCCACACTTCCCCCGGACATGAAAACGGCCCGCAAGCTGAGCGGGCGGGCCGGTGACCAGC
>JABBOX010000250.1 GCA_012927555.1 Phycicoccus sp. | reverse complement strand
GGATGCCTTGCACGTCGTGACCGGTCGCGGTCGCGATCGCCTCGGGCTCGAGGACCACGACGCCGTCGCAGCCTTGCTGGGCCATGCCGATGCCGATGCGATGTTGGCCGCCGTTGGCACCGCCGCGCGCACCATCAGCTACGCCATCGACGGAACGGTTCGCCGTGCCGCCCAGTCCCAGCGGGCGCGTGTCCTGCGGGTCGGTCCGAGACGACCAGCGTTGAAACCATTGGGTTTCGGGCTCTTCGAGCACGACGGGGAGGTGGTGCTCGGAGCTCACCTCGACCCCTCCCGTGACCCGTTGCTGGTCCTTCGAGCCGCCGTCGCCGCGGCCCGCACCAACCTGCCCCTGGCCACGGCGACTCTTGCCAATCTGGCTGCGCACTCTCCGGCCATCCCGACGCCATGGAGCCCCGTGGCCCGGTCCTTGTTCGTCGACCTGCTTGCCTCGGGCCCGGGTCTGATCCCGGTGTGGGAGGGGTTGGACCTTGCGGGGCTGATCGACGCGTGGCTGCCTGAGTGGGCGGCGGTGCGGAGCCGGCCACAGCGCAACGTCGTTCACCGGCATACGGTCGACCGGCACCTGATCGAGACGGTCGTGCAGGCGACCGGTCTGATGCTCGACGTCGAGCGGCCAGATCTGCTGCTGCTGGCGGCTCTGCTGCATGACATCGGCAAGATCGCCGGCTCCCAAGACCACTCCTCGACGGGCGCGCCACTGGCAGCCACGGTCGCCCGGCGGCTGGGCCTGGACGAGGACGAGGTAGATGTCGTCGAGCTGCTCACTCGCCAGCACCTGACCTTGATCGAGCTGGCCACGAGGCGCGACCCGACGGACCGGCGGACCATCTCGGCCGTGACTGCGGCGGTCGCCGGCCGCAGGGACGTCCTGGAGCTCCTTCGTGCGCTGACCGAGGCGGACGCGTCGGCAGTGGGCTCCGCCGCGTGGACCGACTGGCGGGCCCGGCTGCTCCAACAGCTCGTCGTGGGGGCGCGTGTGGCTTTGGGTGCTGATACCGGGCCCGATCCACGGCTGGACGAGGCCCATGACCTGCTGTCGCCGGAGATCGTGGCCGAGGTGATGGCGGGGGAGCGGCGTGTGGTGGTTCATCCCATCGGAGGCGCCTACCGCATCGATATCTTCGACCGCGACCGCCTTGGTCTGTTCGCCGACACCGCGGGTCTTCTTGCCGCGCAGGGCCTGGTTGTCCGGGGCGCGCGCGTCAGCACGAAGGAGGGCATCGCGGCCAACCAGTGGCAGGTGGACTCGCCGGGCGGCGACGCACCTGATGCCGCCACCATCGTGCGCTGTCTCTCCAGCCTCAGCGAGGGTGACCGTGAGCCACTGCGAGCTCTCGAGCGTCGCCGCATGGTTGCGGCGGGTCTGGGCGCGGCGGGTCTGTCCGGAGCCGGTACCCGCACGCCGACCCGGGCCATGGTCGTGCCGCACGCCTCGCAGGACTCGACGGTGATCGAGATCCGGGCTCACGACCGCCCAGGGCTTCTGCACGATGTTGGTATGACGTTTGCTCGCGCCGGACTGACGGTGCACAGCGCCCACATCGCCACCTACGCCGGACAGACCCTGGACACGTTCTATGTGACCGAGTTCGGGGGCAGGGCACTGCCGCCGACGCGAGTGGCGCAGACGATCTCGATGCTGATGGACGCGTGCGACGAGGCACCGCCGGCGGACCGATAACCTTGCCTGGTGTTTACGAGCCTGTCTGACCGTCTGACTGTCACCTTCAAGAACCTGCGCGGCAAGGGCCGGCTGTCCGAATCGGATGTCAACGCGACGATTCGCGATATCCGTGTTGCGCTGCTCGATGCCGATGTCGCGCTGCCCGTCGTGCGCGAGTTCACCCATGCCGTTCGCGAGCGCGCCCTGGGCGCCGAGGTCAGCGGATCTCTGAACCCGGCCCAGCAGATCGTCAAGATCGTCAACGACGAGCTCGTGACGATCCTGGGTGGGCAGACCCGCAGGATCGAGTTCGCCAAGAACCCCCCGACCGTCATCATGCTCGCCGGCCTGCAGGGCTCCGGCAAGACCACGCTGGCGGGCAAGCTCGCCAAGTGGCTCAAGGACCAGGGCCACACACCGATCCTGGTCGCGGCTGACCTTCAGCGACCCAACGCCGTGACGCAGCTGCAGGTCGTCGGTGAGCGAGCCGGGGTCCCGGTCTTCGCGCCCGAGCGAGGCAACGTCGCGGGCTATGACGCCGGCGCCGAGTCCGGTGATGGCACCAGGTCCTTCGGCGACCCGGTCACGGTCTCGCGCCAAGGTCTCGCAGAGGCCCGCGCCAAGCAGCACGATGTCGTCATCGTGGACACCGCCGGTCGTCTGGCGATCGACGAGAACCTCATGCAGCAGGCCGCTGACATCCGGGCGGCGATCTCACCCAACGAGGTCCTGTTCGTCATCGACGCCATGATCGGCCAAGCCGCCGTGGACACCGCTCTGGCCTTCCAGAAGGGCGTGGACTTCACCGGCGTGGTCCTGACCAAGCTGGACGGCGACGCCCGCGGGGGTGCTGCGCTCTCGGTGGCCAAGGTCACCGGGCGGCCCATCATGTTCGCCTCGATCGGCGAGGCGGTGGGCGATCTCGAGGTCTTCCACCCCGACCGGATGGCCTCGCGCATCCTGGACATGGGTGACGTGCTGACGCTGATCGAGCAGGCCGAGAAGGCCTTCGACCGCGATCAGGCCGCCGAGATGACCCGCAAGTTCATGGAGGACGAGGACTTCACGTTCGACGACTTCCTGAACCAGATGGCCGCCATCAAGAAGATGGGCTCGCTCAAGGCCATGCTCAAGATGATGCCCGGTATGGGTGAGATGCGCGCCCAACTCGACTCCCTCGACGAGAGCGAGTTCGACCGGGTCGAGGCCATGGTGCGATCCATGACGCCCTTCGAACGCACCCATCCCAAACAGATCAACGGCTCACGCAGGGCCCGCGTCGCTCGAGGTTCAGGTGTGACGGTGTCCGAGGTGAACGGACTTCTCGAGCGTTTCGGCCAGGCGCAGAAGATGATGCGTTCGCTGCGACGGGGCGGTGGCGCAGGGATGCCCGGGATGCCCGCGATTCCCGGCATGGGCGGGGGGAAGAAGGCCACCAAGGGTCAGCAACGCAAGAAGGGCAAGAGCGGCAACCCGGCCAAGCGCGCGCAGGAGGAGAAGGCCCAGGCGGACAAGGCTTCAGGGGCCCGCGCGGCGGCGGTCAACAGCGCCTTCGGTATGCCGGTCGGGCCGGATGCGGGAGGGGCGCCAGGTGCGGCAGGGGCTGCGGATCCAGCCAACCTCGAGCTGCCGAAGGGCTTCGAGCAGTTCCTCGGCAAGTCGTAGCCCACCGCACCACCCACCCCAACGACCGAACACCGCGGATCGCGCGTTTCGGCCCCGAATAGGGTCTCAAACGCGCGATCCGCGGTGTTCTGTCGGGGTCACTTCAGCTAGCGTCGACCAATGGCTGACAGAGAGCAGGACTGGGACTTCACCGGCCTCAGAGCGATGTTCCTCAACGGCACGCTGAAGCGCTCCCCCGAGATCTCCAACACCGAGGGGCTGATCGAGGTGAGCGCCTCGCTGATGCGCCGGCACGGGGTTGAGGTCGAGGTGCTCAGGGCGATCGACCATGACATCGCGCCCGGCGTCTATCCCGACATGACCGAGCACGGGTGGGCCACCGACGAGTGGCCGGTCATCTGGGAGCGGGTCAAGGCGTCCAACATCCTGGTCATCGCCGGGCCGATCTGGCTCGGCGACAACTCCAGCATCACCAAGCAGATCATCGAGCGGCTCTACGCACAGTCGGGTCAGCTCAACGAGCAGGGTCAGTACGCGTTCTATGGCCGGGTCGGTGGCGCGCTGATCACGGGTAACGAGGATGGCGTCAAGCACTGCACCATGAACATCCTCTACAGCCTCCAGCACCTGGGCTACGTCATCCCGCCGCAGGCTGACGCGGGATGGCTCGGGGACATCGGACCCGGCCCGTCCTATCTCGACGAGGGCTCGGGCGGTCCGGAGAACGATTTCACCAATCGCAACACGACCTTCATGACCGGGAACCTCATGCACATGGCGCAGATGATCAAGCGGGCCGGTGGCATCCCGGCATACGGCAACCAGCGAAGTGAGTGGGACGAGGGGGAGCGGTTCGACTTCGTCCAGCCCAACCCTGAGTACCGGTGACCCGAGCCCGGTGACCCTCGATAGGGTCGAGAGCATGACTGCGCCGGTGTTTCACGTCAGGGGAAGCGTGCTCGTCGGACCGCAGGAGGTTCGCGACGAGCTCTGGGTCGTGGGGGGCAAGATCACCTATGCCGCCCCGTCAGCCGGCGCCGACGTCCAGACCGTGCGGGGCTGGGTCCTGCCGGGTCTGGTCGACGCGCATGCGCATGTGGGGCTCGACGCCGACGGCGCAGTGGATGATGCGACCAGCGAGAAGCAGGCGGTCGCCGAGCGGGACGGCGGCACCCTGTTGTTGCGCGATGCCGGCTCTCCGTCCGACACCCGCTGGATCGATCACCGTGAGGACCTGCCGCGCATCGTGCGAGCCGGGCGGCACATCGCGCGCACTCGCCGTTACATCCGCAATTACGCCCACGAGATCGAGCCGGAGGATCTGGCCCGCTATGTCCGTCAGGAGGCGCGTCGAGGGGACGGCTGGGTCAAGATCGTCGGCGACTGGATCGACCGCGACACCGGCGACCTCAGCCCCTGCTGGCCGCGGGAGGCATTGGCCACGGCCATCACCGCCGCACACGAGGAGGGCGCTCGGGTGACGGCCCACTGCTTCGGTGAGGAGTCCCTGCGCGACCTTGCATCCGCAGGCATCGACTGCATCGAGCACGCCACCGGATTGGCGCCAGACACCATCGACTCCTTTGCCGTACAAGGGATTGCGATCGTCCCGACCCTGGTGAACATCGACACCTTCCCGTCGATCGCCGCCAGCGCCGAAGGCAGGTTCCCGACGTACGCGGCGCACATGCGAGACCTGCACGCGCGCCGCTACGAGACTGTCGCGGCGGCACATGACGCAGGCGTGCCGATCTACCTCGGCACAGACGCCGGCGGAGTCCTTCCGCACGGCCTGGTTGCCAGGGAGGCCGCTGAGATGGTGAGGGCGGGTCTGTCCACTGTCGACGTGCTGACCGCCTCGAGCTGGGGCGCGAGATCCTGGCTCCGCGAGCCAGGTCTGGTCGAGGGCGCGAGCGCCGATCTCGTTGTCTACCAAGCGGATCCGCGTGCAGACATTCGAGTTCTCGCGGCGCCGGAGCACATCATTCTGCGAGGCATTGTTGTCTCCTGAGTCGGCAGTCATGCATGCCGAGGGCGATCGCGTGCGGGTCAGCACCGTCCGTTTGGAGGACATCGCGCCATACCGTCGTGCGCTCGAGCAGTCGCGTGAACGGTTGGCTCGGTGGAACCCGGTCGACCCTGACGACCTCCAGAGGCAGCTGCCACGACAGTCGCGTGACCACCGCACGTTCCTCGTCCACGCCCGCACGCCGGAGGGTGACCACGACATCGTCGGCAAGATCAACGTCAGTGACGTGGTGCGGGGTCGATTCGAGTCTGCCGCGTTGGGCTACGACGCTTACGACCCGTATGCCGGCCGTGGGCTGTTCGCCGAAGGGCTGCGGTTGGTCGTCGCCCTGGCCTTCACGCCGGAGATTGCCGGGGGAATGGGCCTTCATCGGCTCGTCGCGGCGGTCCAGCCGGGCAACCTTCGTTCGGCCGGACTCCTGCGGTCGCTGGGGTTTCGGCGCGAAGGCTTCTCGCCCCGCATGCTGTGGCTGCCGGGCGCCGACGGAATCGAGGCGTGGCGGGACCACGTGTCCTATGCCGTCCTGCGCGATGAGTGGCCGGCGCAACCGTACGTGGCAGCGCATGGGCGAAGGGTCGTCGTTCTGGTCAACGGCGTGCCCGGCTCCGGCAAGACGACTTTGGCTCGTGAGCTCGCGGCTGAGCTGAAGATCCCGTTGTTCTCCAAGGACGCCATCAAGGAGAGCGTGGCCGACGCGTTGCCCATCGAGCTTGTGGCACACGACGGAACCCCCGGATCGGCGCTGGGCGCCGGTGCCACCAACGCACTGTGGTCGCTGCTGGGGGACTCACCGGTGGGTGGGGTGGTTGAGAGCTGGTTCTGGCCACACGACGCACGGTTCGTGATCGAGGGGCTTGGCCGCTCCCGACTGGATGCGGCGAAGGTCCCCGAGGTCTGGTGCGACGTGCCCGTCGACGTGGCCCGACGCCGCTACGAGAGCCGCGCGGCGAGCGGTCAGCGTCACGCCGTTCACGGATCGCAGGTTGGCCTGGACGGTTTCTGGGAGCAGGTCCTGGCCTCGGCGCGGCCGATGGGGCTGGGGCCGGTGGTGGCTGTGGACACCAGCCGCGAGGTCGCGCGCAGCGAGATGGTTCGGATCGCGCTGCACGTCGGCGAAGGCCCGCTCCCGGCGTCCGGGACCTGACACTGGGCGACACTTTGCTCAGTTCAGGCCGCTTCAGGCGCCGGTTTCAGGCGCATCCGGAGCGGTCTGAGCTGCGCAAAGCGGCCTCGAGTGAGCAAAGGTCGGTGGTCAGCTGGGTCGTCGAGCCGGTGGGTGGTTGTACCGAGGGGCGATCTCCTGGCCCGACAGCTCGTGAATGGCTGCCATGATCGCGTCGGTGGCCTCGCGCCGGGCAGGGCCGGGTTTGGCCCCCTGCAGGTGGCTGAAGTCCAGCGGTTCGCCGAACCGGATCGCGATCTTGCTGATACGCGGAAGTCGTGAGCCCACCGGTTGGATGTCCTGTGTGCCCGAGAGCGCCACCGGGACAACCGGGCATCCGGCGGTCAATGCCAACCAGGCCACGCCGGTGCGACCGCGGTAGAGGCGCCCGTCACGTGATCGCGTCCCCTCCGGGTAGATGCCCAGAGCGTGACCGGCGTTGAGGATCTCCAGCGCGGTGTCGAGGGCCTCCTGTGCGGCGCCGTGGGTTCCCCGCCGGATGGGGACGGCACCCGTGGCCGTGAAGAACCAGCGTCTCATCAGGCCGCGTATGCCCTTGCCGGTGAAGTAGTCGGACTTGGCAAGGAAGACGACGCGCCGAGGGGATATCAATGGGATGACGATGCTGTCCACGAACGAGAGGTGGTTGCTGGCCAGGAGCACCGCGCCGGTGCGGGGGATGTGCTGGCGGCCTTCGATGACGGGCCGGTAGATCAAGCGGGCGATCGGGGCCATCACAGATCTGGTGAGCTCGTAGAGCATGGGTCCCCAGACGTCTCGAGGTGCCGGTCCGGTCGGCAGGGGCCGGTACATGGCAACTTTACTGGCGGGGGTGATGCCGCTCCCGGGCGGTTCCGCGGTCCGACCGTATGGACGCCGAGCGGGCGGGTCTGCGGTGTGGGTTCGGTGGATCTCGTCGCATCTGGCAGAATGGCGCGCGTACTCGTCTGTCTGCGGCCCCTCTCTCCGCTTCGGACGTGTCCATCCGAGCGTCACGAGCCGTGTCCCCACGCGGATGCCGTGCCGCTCACCCCAGACAAGAAACAGGAGACACCACAACCGTGGCCGTCAAGATTCGTTTGAAGCGCATAGGCAAGATCCACGCACCGTACTACCGCGTTGTCGTCATGGACTCGCGCACCAAGCGCGATGGCCGGGCCATCGAGGAGATCGGCAAGTACCACCCGACCCAGGAGCCCTCGCTCATCGAGATCAACTCCGAGCGGGCCCAGTACTGGCTCGGTGTCGGCGCTCAGCCGACCGAGCAGGTCGCCGTGCTGTTGAAGATCACCGGTGACTGGCAGAAGTACAAGGGCCTCCCGGGCACCGAAGGCACCCTGCGTGTCGCCGAGCCGAAGGCCGACAAGAAGGCGCTGTTCGACGTGGCCGCCAAGGCTGCCATGTCAGAGCCCAAGTCCGGGGCCACCACGGCCCGCAAGACCAAGGCCGAGAAGGCTGAGCCCAAGGCCGAGAAGGCTGACAAGGTCGAGAAGGCTGAGAAGGCTGAGCCCAAGGTCGAGAAGGCCAACAAGGCTGAGCCCAAGGTCGAGAAGGTCGAGTCACCGGTTGTCGACGCCCCCGCTGTCGAGGTCGCTGAAGCATCCGTCGAGGTCGCTGAAGCATCCGACGAGGCCAAGGCTGAGGCCTGATCGTGCTCGAGGATGCGCTCGAGCACCTCGTCAAGGGCATTGTCGATCATGACGAAGATGTCGCCGTCCGGCGCAAGGAGCTGGGCCGCGGCGAGGTTCTCGAGGTCCGGGTTAATCCAGACGACCTCGGTCGGGTCATCGGACGCTCTGGGCGGACGGCGAGCGCACTGCGCACCGTGATGGCTGCCCTCGCAGGTGGCCAGCCGGTACGGGTCGACATCGTCGACACGGATCGGCAGCGATAGCCCGCTGAGCAAGACTGACAAGGGGTATGCCGGAGAGTTACCTTCCGGCATACCCCTTGCTTCTTTTCCCAACCACTCCCACACCACCGCCTCCCACAACACTCCAGAAACCCACCTCTCGAAGGACCGGCTCATGCAGGTTGTCGTCGCTCGGATCGGAAAGGCACATGGCTTGCGCGGTGAGGTCACCGTGCAGGTTCTCACCGGTGCCGCGGACGAGCGTTTTGTGCCCGGCGCGAGCTTCGTGACCGAGCCCGCAGAAGCCGGCCCGATGGTGCTGCGCAGCGCCCGGGACCACAACGGCGTCCTGCTGCTCGGTTTCGAGGGCACCGACGATCGCAGCGGTGCCGAGGCGCTTCGAGGCATCAAGCTGCTGGCCGATGCCCTCGAGGACGATGGCGACGAGGACACTTGGTACGAAAGGGATCTGGTGGGGCTCAGAGCCGTGACCGTTGCCGGCGAAGACGTCGGCGAAGTGATCTCCCTGCAGCCCGGCGCCGCCCAGGACCTGTTGGTCCTTCGGCTGACCGACGGTCGGGAGGCGCTGGTCCCGTTCGTCACGGCCATCGTCCCGGAGGTCGACATCGAGGGCGGCAGGGTCCTGCTCGACCCACCTCCGGGTCTGCTGGACCTGGACGCGCTGTGAACGTCGGCCATGCGGGGGTCCGGTCATGAGGCTCGATGTCGTCAGCATCTTCCCGGAGTACCTCGCTCCGCTGGATCTTTCGCTGATCGGCAAGGCACGTGAGCAGGGCCTGATCGATCTGCGTGTCCACGACCTTCGCGACTTCACCCACGATCGTCATCGGACTGTCGACGACACTCCGTATGGCGGGGGCGCCGGCATGGTCATGCGTCCCGAGCCGTGGGGCGAGGCGCTCGATCACCTGATGGCTTCAGGGGCGCCTGGCGAGGTTCCCCATCTCCTGGTCCCCGCTCCGGGTGGTGTCCCGTTCACCCAGGCCATGGCGCAAGAGCTGGCCACCCAACCGTGGCTGGCCTTTGCCTGTGGTCGCTACGAAGGCATCGACGAGCGCGTCGTCGAGCATGCCGAGACGGTGATGCCGGTCACCGTCGTCTCGCTCGGTGACTACGTCCTCAACGGCGGCGAGGTCGCGGTGCTTGCCATCGTCGAAGCCATCGCGCGACTGGTGCCGGGGGTCATCGGCAACGCCGAATCGCTGGTCGAGGAGTCCCACGAGGATGGCCTGCTGGAGTACCCGACGTTCACCAAACCGCCGCTGTGGCGCGGATACGGCATACCCGAGGTCCTGTTGTCGGGGCACCACGGACAGATCGCTCGCTGGCGCCGCGATGAGCGCCTGCGGCGTACCGCGCTGCGCAGACCGGACATGATCGCGCGGCTGGACCCATCCGGCCTGGACACCCGGGACCTCGAGGTGCTGGCCCAATTTCAGGCTGACCCCTCCGCTGTGGCAGACTGACTCTTCGCGTCTTGCACCGATTTCGTGCCCCTGCCACAGGGGGAGAGCAACGAGTGACGGATTGCAGGAGCACCCCATACGAACTGCCTGGCCGGCGTTACGCCGCGACGGGCATCAAACCGTGAGTGACCTGTGGCGCTGACGAGAAAGCGAAGCGAACATGCACAAGCTCGACGACGTCGACAAGGCAAGCCTGCGCGACGACATCCCGGCGTTCCGCGCCGGTGACAACATCAAAGTCCACGTCAAGGTCATTGAGGGCACGCGCTCGCGAGTCCAGGTGTTCCAGGGTGTGTGCATCCGTCGCCACGGTGGCGGCATCGGCGAGACCTACACCGTTCGCAAGGTCAGCTTCGGCGTCGGTGTCGAGCGCACCTTCCCGCTGCACAGCCCGGTCATCGAGAAGATCGAGGTCGTCACCCGCGGTGACGTGCGTCGCGCCAAGCTGTACTACCTGCGCGACCTGCGCGGCAAGGCTGCCAAGATCAAGGAGAAGCGCAACGTGACGCCCACTCGCTGAGGCGACGCGTCCCGTTCCACCCTCGTTCGACCTTGTATCACCCTGTATGACCTCCGTCTGACCTCCGTGTGACCTCCGTATGACCCCTGTTCGTTGACAGAGCCCGGTGCGGGCGACCCTCACAGGCGCCCGCACTAGGCTCGGCAGTGATGAGCCCCCGAAACCAGATGGCATCACCTCAGACCCCCACGATCACCGTGCCGCCGGCGCGGGTGATCCAGCCGCAGCGTTCCCGTCGTCGGGGACTGATCGTGGTTGGTGTGGGGGTCGTGCTGTTGCTGATGGTCCGGGGTCTGCTCGTGCAGGCTTTCTACATCCCCTCGGGCTCGATGGAGCCAACCTTGGCGCCGGGCGACCGGATCGTGGTCAACAAGGTCGCGGTCGCATCCTCCCTGAAGCGAGGCGACATGGTGGTCTTTGACGGCACCCGGACCTTTGCCTCTTCCCATGGGGACGGCTCCGAACAACCTTCGGCAATGGGAACGGTGATGGCCTCGATGGCCTCGATGCTGTCCATCCAGACCGATCAGAGCGACTACGTCAAGCGTGTCGTCGGACTCCCTGGGGATCATGTGGTGTGCTGTGATGCCAGCGGTCTGATTACCGTCAACGATGTGGCTGTCCATGAGCAGTACATCTACCCGGGCGACGTTCCCAGTGACCTGACCTTCGATGTCACGGTCCCGTCCGAGCGAGTCTGGTTGATGGGCGATCACCGCAGCGACTCGAGCGACTCGCGCGCCCACCTGGGCGATCCTGGAGGAGGAATGGTGCGACTGAACGACGTGATCGGCAGGGCGGCAGTGGTCTATTGGCCGCCGAGTCGGGCCGGCATTCTGCGCGCACCCGCCTCGTTGGTCGGCATTCCTGCCAATGTCACGGGGGCGAGTCACACATGAGCGGTGCAGAGCCGGACCAGAGCCGGACCAAAGGCGCGGAGACTGACGTCGAACGGTTCGATAGCGATCAAGGTCAGCACCGGCAAGGCTCTGTCCTGATGCTGCTCCGCGAGTCCGCCATCGTCATCGGCATGGCGTTGCTTCTGTCTCTCATCGTCAAGACCTGGCTGATGCAGGCGTTCTACATCCCATCGGAGTCGATGGAGAGCACCCTCATCAAAGGCGATCGCGTGATCGTCAGCAAGCTGACACCTTCGCCCTTCGCCCTCAAGCGCGGTGACGTCATCGTGTTTGAAGACCCCGATCACTGGTTGCCGGCTCCGGTGCCGGTCGAGCGCAGCCCCTTGGGCCGCGCGCTTCAGTCGACGTTGACCTTTGTCGGGCTGCTGCCCAGCGACGAGGGCAACCACCTGATCAAGCGGGTCATTGGGCTGCCGGGGGATCACGTCGTCTGCTGCGACAGCAAACAGAGGCTCACGATCAACGGCGCGCCGCTGAACGAGACCTACCTCTTCCCCGGCGACGAGCCGAGCCTGCAGCCGTTCGACATCAGGGTTCCCGCCGGCAAGGTATGGGTGATGGGCGACCATCGCTCCAACTCCGCGGACTCCCGCCCCCACGACGCAGGGTCGGGCGGCGCCAAGGGCAGCGTCCCCGAGAGCCGCATCGTGGGTCGTGCCATGACCGTCGTCTGGCCGGTCTGGAGATGGTCGTGGCTCAGTGACTCCAGTGAGACCTTCGCCAAGGTCCCGGCGGCATCGGCGAAATGAGCGCAGGCACGACGTCGCGCAAGCCCACACTCAGGGTTGAGCGTGCGCTGCAGCGTGCGGGTCACCGGTTGCTGGCCGGCATGGATGAGGTCGGGCGGGGAGCGCTCGCGGGTCCGGTGTCGGTCGGCGTGGTGGTGATCGATGACGTATGCCGTTCGGCTCCGGTCGGCGTCAAGGACTCCAAGCTGCTCTCGCACCAGATGCGCGAACGCCTGGTGCCCAAGATCAAGGGATGGTCGACGGCGTATGCGGTCGGGCACGCGTCACCGGGTGAGATCGACCGCTACGGGATCATGGTGGCACTGCGTCTTGCCGGCACCCGCGCGCTCGCGGCACTTCCCGTCATACCGGATCTGGTGATCCTCGACGGCAACTATGACTGGCTCACCGACCCTGAACGGGTGGGGCTGTTGGGTCTGCTCGAGGACGGGGCCGACATCGCACCCTGCGTCCCGGTCATGACCATGGTCAAGGCCGACATGTCCTGCTCGTCCGTGGCCGCCGCCAGCGTGCTGGCCAAGGTCGAGCGGGACGCCATGATGGTCGCTCTGGCGGCTGAGGTGCCGGGCTATGCGTGGGAGCTGAACAAGGGCTACGCCGCTCCGGAGCATTGTGCGGCGCTGGAGTCCCGGGGCCCGAGCATGCATCACCGAGTGTCGTGGCGGTTGCCCGGAGTGACTTCCGATGTTGGCACGGGTCGCGTTCCCTTATCTGACCCGGCGGAACTCCTGATGGACGATGATGGTGCCGTGCGGACTGAACGCGGAGGCGAGCAATGAGCGAGGCAGTTCATGAGTTCTGAGGACCTGGAGAAGTACGAGACCGAGATGGAGCTGCAGCTCTATCGCGAGTATCGCGACGTCGTCGGGCTGTTCACTCACGTCGTGGAGACCGAGCGGCGCTTCTACCTGGCCAACTCTGTCGACCTGAAGGTCCGCAGTGAGGGCGGTGAGGTCTACTTCGACGTCACGATGTCCGACGCGTGGGTCTGGGATGTCTACCGCCCGGCACGTTTCGTCAAGAACGTGCGAGTGGTGACCTTCAAGGACGTCAACGTCGAAGAGCTCGCCAAGACCGAGCTAGAGCTGCCCAAGGAGGGCGGCTTCTAGGCTCGTCCACAGGGGGTGGCGCCCTGACCCCACCTTCCACAGGATCGGTCAGCGGACTGTGCAGTCGGCCTCCGTGTTGCCACAGTCGGCCACGGAGGTGGTCAAGGTGACCGATTCAGTCCCCACTTCGGGGATCGTGGTGAAGGCGGGCGCGGCCAATGCAGTTGGCGCCTATGGCGAACGGCTCGCGGCCCGGTATCTCACGGAGTTCGGCATGCACATTCTGGACCGCAACTGGCGTTGCGACCAGGGTGAGATCGACATCGTTGCCATGGATGACGCATGCCTGGTGATCATCGAGGTCAAGACCCGGCGGAGCCTGACGTTCGGCGCTCCGGTTGAGGCCGTCACGGCCGTCAAGGCTGCCCGGCTGCGCCGGCTGGCGGCACTCTGGTTGAACGACCATCGATCCCAGGTCAACGCCGTGGCTGATGTCCGTATCGATGTGATCGGCGTGTTGCGTCCCGAGAGTGGCCCCGCCCGGATCGAGCACCTGGTCTCGGTGGCGGCATGAGCCTGGGTCGTACCCGAGGGGTTGCCCTCCAGGGGATCGAGGGCGCACTGGTCGAGGTGGAGGCTGATCTTGAGCGGGGGCTGCCGAAGATCATGTTCAGTGGTCTGCCCGACGCGGCGTGCCGGCAGGCTCCAGACCGGATCAAGGCCGCGGCGATGAACTCCGGTGTGCCGATCCCCAATCGTCGGCTGACGGTCAACCTCTCGCCCGCATCGATACCGAAGGTCGGCAGTGGTTGGGACCTGCCCATCGCCATCGCCGTGCTCGCCGCGGCCGAGGTGTTCAAGGCCCACGTCGTCGACGGGATCGTGCATATCGGCGAGCTGGGTCTGGACGGTTCGATCCGCCCGGTGCGTGGCGTCCTGCCTGTGGTGCTGACCGCCGCGCGTCTGGGGATGACTCAGATAGTCGTCCCGGCGGCGAACGCGGCAGAGGCGGCACTTGTCCCCGGTATCTCTGTGGTGCCCGCGCGCCACCTGCGTGACCTCGTGATGCGTTACCAGGCCATCGGGAGGGGTGAGCAGCCAGAGCTGTTTGTCGTCGACCGTGCCGTCGCGCCGGATGACGTCGTGGTGCCCGACCTGCGTGATGTGGTCGGGCAGGACGAGGGACGGCTGGCGCTTGAGATCGCCGCTGCGGGCGGACACCACATCTTCCTGTCGGGGCCACCCGGCGCGGGCAAGACGATGCTTGCCGAGCGGTTGCCCTCGCTGCTGCCCGACCTCGAGCCTGCGCAGGCGCTGGAGGTGACCGCCATCCACTCGGTCCTCGGCGCGCTGCCCACATCCGGGGCGCTCATCGTGCGTCCGCCGTTCGTGGCGCCTCATCATGGCGCGTCGATGCCGGCGATCGTCGGGGGCGGGAGTGGTTTCATCCGGCCGGGTGCCATCTCGCGGGCGCATCACGGCGTCCTGTTCCTGGACGAGGCTCCTGAGTTCAAGCCAGGGGTTCTGCAAGCATTACGCCAGCCGGTGGAGTCCGGTGAGGTGGTCGTGGCCCGCGCTTCGGGTGTCGTGAGGTATCCGGCCCGGTTCCAGCTGGTGCTGGCGGCCAATCCCTGCCCGTGCGGGCGTGGGTTCGGCAAGGGCATCGACTGTTCCTGTTCACCGCGAGCCCGCCGTGACTACATGGGCAAGCTTGTGGGGCCACTTCTGGACCGTGTCGATCTCCAGCTTCAGGTCAGGGCTGTGTCGCGGGCGTCCTTGTTCGCACCCGGGGGAGAGTCCAGCGCCCAGGTAGCCGCCCGGGTTGCCATGGCAAGAGGCCTGCAGGCAGAGCGCTTGTCCAACACGCCATGGCGGCTCAACGCCGGCGTTCCCGGTCCAAAGATGCGTGAGGGTTTCCTCAAGCTCCCCGCGTCGGCCACCAAGGATCTGGAACGTGCTCTGGAGCGAGGAGTCCTGACGCTTCGCGGCTATGACAGGGTCCTGAAGCTGGCGTGCACCGTGACCGACCTGGCTGGTGGGGGCACACCCAACCGTGACGATGTCGGACTGGCCCTGACCCTTCGCGCCCAGTCGGCGGTGGCGGCATGAGCGTGCCGTTGCGCAGCAGTCTGCTGTCCCAGGACCGGTTTGCCCGAGCGGCGTGGAGTCGGGTGGCTGAGCCTGGCGACCCGGTGGCGAACTTCCTGATCCGCACGCATGGTCCGGTCGAAGCCCTGCTCGTGGCGGCCTCCGGCGTGGGACAGAAGGTCGAACGGTTCCTGCCCCGCCTTGAGGTGCTCGATGTTGAGCGAGACCTTGAGGTCGGGGCCAAGTATGCCGCGCGGATCGTCTGCCCTGGCGATCCCGAGTGGCCACAAGGCCTCGACGATCTGGTCGCACCTCCCTACTGCCTCTGGGTCCGTGGACCCATCGATGTCGCATCGTCCTGTCAGCGCAGCGCAGCCGTCGTGGGAGCCCGAAGCGCCACGGCCTATGGCGAGATGGTGGCCACCGAGATGGCGGCGGGCTTGGGCGAGCGCCGGTTCACGATCATCTCGGGAGCCGCCTTCGGGATCGACGCAGCCGCCCACCGCGGCGCCCTGGCAACAGGGGCAACCACCATCGCGGTGCTGGCCGGAGGTGTCGAGCGTCCCTATCCGTCGTCGCACGCGGCACTGATTGCCCGCATCGTCGAGGTGGGCGCGGTCATCAGTGAGGTGGCGCCGGGGTCTGCGCCCACCAAAACCCGCTTTCTCCAACGCAATCGAATGATCGCCACGATGAGTCGGGGCACCGTTGTGGTCGAGGCGGGTTTGAGGTCGGGGTCGTTGAACACGGCCCGTACTGCAGCCGAGCACGGCCGGGTGGTCGTCGCGGTGCCGGGGCCGGTCACGTCCATGATGTCTGCCGGATGTCACGAGGAGATCCGGTCCGGGATGGCGCTGCTCGTGACAGATGCAGCGGAGGCAGCCGAAGCCATCGGCGACTATGGCAGCGATCTTGCTCCCGCTCGTCGAGGCCCGACCATGGCTGGGGATGAGCTGGACGAGCCCGCGGCCCGTCTGCTGTCTGCGCTCCCGGTGCGCAAGGGTGTCTCGGTCGCGCGCCTGGCGGTCTCGTCCGGACTTTCGGTTACCGAGGTCCGGTCGCTGCTGGGTCGTCTGGATCTGTCTGCTCTGGCCGAGCGTCACGGTGAGGGGTGGCGACAGGGTGCTGCGGTCCGAAAGTCCAGGGGTTGACCAGGACAGCCCCAGTGTTGAGGGCCGTCAGTCAGTAAGTCAGTCCATACCGTCTCGTCGGCCGGCATTCGTCAGGACACGTCGAGCCACGACACCGAAGTGCTTGCCGTTCACGCCGAGCCTTGTCAGCGTGGGGTGGTGCAGACAGACCCGATGGTTCACGTCGAGGCCTTCGCCCGGCATCTCGGTGCCGTGCGGGGTCAGTCCGAGCACACCCAGCGGGCCTATCTGGGGGATCTGCGTAACTTGATGGCTTTCGCCCGCGATCGCGGGATCAACGACCTGTCTGACGTGAAGCTCGCGGATCTGCGGTCCTGGCTGGCCCACCAGTCAGAGAACGGGGCGGCTCGATCGACCATCGCGCGCAGGGCGGCATCGGCAAGAGCCTTCCTTCGGTGGGCGAGTCGAACGGGCGTGATCCCAACCGACCCGTCGCTACGTCTGGTGGCACCCCAACGTCTGAAGACACTGCCGGGGGTGCTCAAACAGGACGAGGCCAGCGCCTTGCTGGATGTGGCGGCGATTGCTGCCGACGATGAGGATGCACTGCATCTGCGCGACCGCGCGATCCTCGAGCTGTTGTATGCCAGTGGGATTCGAGTCGGTGAGCTGGTGGGCCTGGACATCGACGACGTCGATTTCGGCTCCAACGTGGTGCGTGTCATGGGCAAGGGAGCCAAGGAGCGAACGGTCCCGTTCGGTGGCCCCGCTGCCATCGCGCTGCAGGGATGGTTGCACCTGGGGCGGGGCCAAGTTGTTGCGGCCGGCAGTGGCCCGGCGTTGTTCTTGGGGCGACGGGGCGGACGGGTCGACCCGCGACAAGTGCGCACCGCGGTTCACCAGTTGCTGCGACACGTGCCGGGCGCTCCGGATATGGGGCCGCACGGGCTCCGACACAGCGCGGCGACTCACTTGCTCGAGGGCGGCGCCGATCTCCGGGCGGTGCAGGAGATGCTTGGCCACGCCAGCTTGGCTACCACTCAGATATACACACACGTCTCTGTTGAGCGGCTGCGGCGTTCCTACCTCCAGGCGCATCCGCGCGCCTGACGCCGCTTGAGCTCGTCAGAGCTTCAGCCGTTACCGCTTCTGCCCATCACCCACGCACTTCGACCACCTCAGCCGAGCGGGAGCAGGATGGGGCGACCGAGGCCCAGCAGCGACAGGGGATCTCGGTAGTGCTTCCCGACGATGGCGCCCCAGTGGAGGCAGGTGATCGGTGCGCAGTGCCCGGCGGCGGAGGAGAGCGTCCCGATCGGGCCGCCCCGATGCACGACCGTCCCGGACGCCACTCGTTGGTCGACCGGTTCGTAGGTCGTGCGCAGCCCACCGGAATGCCTCACGGTGATGACCCCACGGCCGGCGATCACACCAGAGAAGGACACGACGCCGTCGCCCGCGCTGACCACCACCTGGCCGACAGCGGCCGATAGGTCGACGCCTCGATGCCCGGACGACCACTGGGTTCTGGGCTGTTCGTACTGACGCAGGACCGCCGGTCGAGGGGCCAACGGCCAGACAAAGCCCCGGCGAGACGTGTCGCGGGTGTTCCCTCCGGCAGGCCCGTCGATGCCGGTGCCCGGCGTTCTTGTTGTTGCGGCAGTTGTTGTTGCGGCCGTTGTCACGGTTGTCGCTGCGGCTGCTGCCGCTGGTGCGCTTGGGGCCGTGAGGGACGTTGGGGTCGCGGTTGCCACTCGTGTCCCGGTGGTGGGCCACGCTGCGGCCGGCGGCAGGGCTGCGGTCGCGACGAGAGCGACCCACGCCGCCGGAACCAGGAACCGCATGGATCCAAGGTTCCTGTTCGTCGGTCGGTGGGACAGGAGGCGCGGCCGACCTGTGGACAACGTGACGAACCGGCATACCCCTGTGGACGGCTCATGGTCAGGACCGGTGGGAGGCCAGGGCGAAGGCTGCCGCCTCGATTCCTGACTGACGCCTGGCTGTTTTCTCGATTGATACCAGGCTGGATTCTTGACTGATTCAAGAAAATGGGCCAAAGTTCGGAGGGTGTCCACCACCTTGGATGTTGAGAAGTTGTTGCGCGGGGCTTCGCTGCGTGTGACACGTCCACGCGTGGCCGCGCTGACCGCGGTGTACGAGCACCCGCACGCCGATACGGAATCGATCATCGGTGCTGTGCGTGAAAACTTCGGTGAGGTGTCCCATCAGGCCGTGTACGACGTGCTGCGTGCACTGACTACCGCCGGTCTCGTGAGGCGCATCCAGCCGTCGGGTTCTGTGGCGCGCTACGAGTCGCGGGTCGGGGACAACCACCACCACGTCGTATGCCGGTCGTGCGGCGTCGTCGCCGACGTCGACTGCGCCGTGGGCACCACCCCCTGCCTGACCGCGTCCGACGACCACGACTTCGCGATCGACGAGGCGGAGGTCACCTACTGGGGCCTGTGCCCCGACTGCTCCACCGCGCTAGGTTCCTGAATCACCACCTGACTGAGTCACCACCTGAAAAACTGGAAGGATTTCCCATGTCTGACAGTCCTGATGCAGTCCTCGGCGAGATGAACGAGGAGCGCGACGGCACGTGCCCGGTCGCGGGAGTGACCCACAAGGACCCGCGGGGCACGTCGATCCGGGACTGGTGGCCGAACCAGCTGAACGTGAGCGTTCTGGCCCAGAACTCCCCCAAGTCCGATCCCATGGGCGAAGAGTTCGACTACGCGCAGGAGTTCAAGACCCTCGACCTCGGGGCCGTGAAGAAGGACCTCGTCGAGCTGATGACGGCGTCGCAGGACTGGTGGCCGGCCGACTATGGCCACTACGGACCGCTCTTCATCCGGATGGCGTGGCACAGCGCCGGTACCTACCGGATCAGTGACGGTCGTGGTGGCGCGGGGACCGGCATGCAGCGGTTCGCGCCGCTGAACAGCTGGCCCGACAACGTGAACCTGGACAAGGCCCGCAGGCTGCTCTGGCCGGTCAAGGCGAAGTACGGTCGGAAGATCTCCTGGGCCGACCTGATGATCCTCGCCGGCAACTGTGCGTTGGAGTCGATGGGCTTCACCACGTTCGGCTTCGGCGGGGGCCGTGCGGATGTCTGGGAGCCCGAGGATGTCAACTGGGGTCAAGAGGCCGAGTGGCGGGGGG
>JABBOX010000011.1 GCA_012927555.1 Phycicoccus sp. | reverse complement strand
GGGCCCGGTGCACCTCGCCGCGTTGCAGGTCGGTGATGGACACCGTGCGGTCGACGCTCGGGTTCGGGGTGAGAGTGACGATCATGCGAGTACCACCTCGGGTCCGAGCGCCTCGATCTCGGCGGCGGTCTCGGGGTCGAGTCCGCTGTCCGTGATGACGGCGGCGATGTCAGTGAGGTCTGCGAAGCGTGAGAAGTGGTCGACGCCGATCTTCGTGTGGTCCGTCACCACGATGCTGCGCCGGGCGGCGCTGATCATGGCGCGCTTGGCAGCGGCCTCGGACTGATCGGGGGTAGTGAGGCCCCGTTCCACGGAAAGGCCGTTGGTGCCGATGAAGGCGACGTCGACAAATACGTCCTGGAGGGCGCTGGTGACCCATGAACCCACCGCCGCGAGCGTCCGACCGCGGACGCGACCGCCAAGCACGTAGAGGGAGAGGTTCGGTTGTTGGGCGACCACCATGGCGATCGCCAGCGAGTTGGTCACGATCGTGAGCTCCCGATCGCGGGGGAGCTGCTCGGCCAGCCGCAGCGTGGTGGTGCCGGCGTCAAGGAGCACGGTGCCCTCGTCGGGTAGATGAGAGAGAGCCGCCTTGGCAATGCGCTCCTTCTCTGCGACGAATCGCTCCAGGCGCGCTTCGACACCGGGCTCAAAACCCAAGCGCTCGACCGGGATGGCACCGCCGTGGACGCGACGCAGGACCCCATGCCGCTCGAGGATTGTCAGGTCCCGGCGAACCGTCTCGGGCGTGACGTCGAGGACCTCGGCAAGAGCGTTGACCTCGACTCGTCCCTCGGCGCGGGCACGGTCGAGGATGAGCTGCTGGCGTTCCTCTGCGTACATGGGCATCTCTCGGCTGGGATCGGGTGGTGAAACATTTATAACCCCATCCGAACCCTGATGTAAAGAGATACGGGCAAAAAACAACTTAATCAAATGTCCGACTATCCCCGTTTGAGGTAGTTCAACGATCTGACCCGTACGAGCCGAGCCGGCCGAACAGCCCCGGTAGCTCTACACGTGATCAGGCGTGTGACGCCCGAACTTCCCGTAGTGGGCCACCTGGTCCAACCCTCGAAGGCCTCGCTTGAGACTGCCGCTCTTGGCATGCGGCACGGGATACCCCAGGGACACGACGCCCACGAGGTTGCGGTCATGAGGGATTGCGAACGCCTCGAAGACATCCTCGTGGGTCTCGGGGGGCGCACCGAAGAAACAGCCTCCCAGCCCCTCGTCGACCGCAGTTAGCAGGATCATGAGAGCGGCCATGCCCGTGTCGATGTCCCAGTAGGGCACCGGCCAGCGGGCTTCATCCATGTCGGTCCAGCCCTTGTCCGGCTCGGCATAGCGCCGCAGGTAGGCGGCTTCGTCGGACAGGCACAGGATCAGCACCGGGGCGGTCTGCATGCCCTCAAGCCACGAGTCCATGTCGTCGTCGACATCGGTGGTGGCGGCCCAATATGCCTGTCGTTCTTCGGGTTCGGTGAGGACCACGAAGTCCCAGCCTTGGCTGAAGCCGGCGCTCGGGGCTCGGATCGCGTTGCGAAGCGCGGTGGTGATGACCTGGGCAGGCACGGAACGCTCAGGGTCGTACTGACGGATCATGCGGCGCGTGCGAACGACCTCGGCGAACTCCATGGCGTCACTGTGCCATGCCCTCCCGAAGCCCTTGTTCCACGGTCTCGCACCCTTCGACGGACGACGGGGAATCGCGGGGGACAGGGAACCGCCCTGGTTCGTCTTGCGTCACAGCAACATGACCATCACCGTCTCTCCTCGTCGCATTGCCATGGCCGTTCTCGCCATCATCGCCTTGTCTGCCACCTACCTCATCGGCGCGACTCGCGCGGTGGGAACTGGGGTGACGACCTCGACCAGGGCCGCCACCATCTCATCGACCCAGCCCGCGGCATACCCGGTCAGTGGGAGTCCGGGCATCAACGTCGGCGGAAGGGCCAAGGTTGCCGGGACTCCGGACACGCTGCGGCTCGACCTGTCCGTGGTCGCGAGCGCCACATCGGTGTCCGAAGCGCTCGCGTCCGCCAACCGTTCAGCCTCCGCGGTCCAAAAGTCCTTGCTCGGCAGCGGCGTGCAGAAGAAGGACCTCCAGACCTCAGGGCTCAACATCGCGCCCGAGTACGACTACTCGAATAACTCGTTGCCGCGGCTCAAGGGCTACCAGGTGACCGAGAGCATCAGCGCCCGGCTTCGTGACCTGGGCCGTGCCGGTGACGCGATCGGCAAGGCTGTCAGCGCCGGGGGAAACGCCATACGGGTCAACGGGATCAGCCTTGATCTAGAGGACACCGGCGCGCTGGTGTCGAGCGCCCGGGACAAGGCGTTTGCGGACGCGAAGGCCAAGGCTGAGCAGTACGCCCGTGCCGCCGGTCGCAGCCTGGGCGACGTGATCAGCATCTCCGAGGACGTCACCACGCCGTCACCGATCCCGATGCCCTATGGGCTGGACGCCGCCTCGGCAAAAGGCATGGCCAGCGTTCCGATCGAGGCCGGAAGCCAGGACGTCAGCGTCAGCGTGACCGTGCTCTTCGAGATGCGCTGACCACGGGTTGAGAAGGGCCGAGCCTCAGTTCTTGAGCCCGGGGAAGTCGGACTCCCAGAACTCGGTCGTGCTTGCCCGGCTCGAGGCGTCAGCACCGGCACCTGCCCCGTGAGCAGTCTCCTCGCGGCCACGCAGCTCGACGCGGCGGATCTTGCCCGAGATGGTCTTGGGCAGCTCGGCGAACTCGATGCGACGGATCCGTTTGTATGCCGCGAGGTGCTCTCGTGCATAGGCCAGGATCGACTCGGCGGTCTCTGCTGTCGGCGCATAGCCTGGCGCCAGAACGACATACGCCTTCGGCACGGCCAGGCGGGTCGGGTCCGGTGAGGGCACGATGGCCGCCTCGGCAACTGCCGGATGCTCGATCAGGACCGACTCGAGCTCGAACGGACTGATCCGGTAGTCCGAGGCCTTGAACACGTCGTCCGCGCGCCCGACATAGGTGATGTAGCCCCGCGCGTCCCGGGACGCCACGTCGCCGGTGTGATAGGCCTTGTCGCGCATCGACTCATCGGTCTTCTCGTTGTCGCCGTGGTAGCCGACCATCAGCCCCACCGGTCGCCCACCCGGGCCGGAGAGTCGAAGGCAGAGCTCACCCTCCGCGCCGCCACCCATCTGCTCCTCACCGGTCGCCGGGTCGAGCAGGACCACGTCGTAGCCGGGCAGGGGCCGCCCCATCGATCCGGGGACAACTTCTTGGCCGGGGGTGTTGCCCACCTGCGCGGTGGTCTCGGTCTGGCCGAACCCATCCCTGATGACGACGCCGAGACCGTTCTGGACCTGCTGGATCACCTCTGGGTTGAGCGGTTCCCCGGCACCCACCATCTCGCGGATG
The DNA here is from genome assembly GCA_012927555.1 of Phycicoccus sp. Classification (GTDB taxonomy): domain Bacteria; phylum Actinomycetota; class Actinomycetes; order Actinomycetales; family Dermatophilaceae; genus UBA4719. The sequence continues at coordinate 16,220 of JABBOX010000011.1, read as the reverse complement.
GACAGCCGGCTGCGCCACGGCGCGAGGTCCTGCTGGATCAACATTCGATAGACGGTCGGCGGCGCGCAGAAGGTGGTTACCGACTCCTCCGCCATGGTCGCCAGCAGCGCGCCGGCGTCGAAACGTGGCTGGTTCACGACCAGGATCGTGGCTTCGGCGTTCCAGGGAGCGAAGAAAGACGACCACGCGTGCTTGGCCCAACCCGGGGACGAGATGTTGAGGTGGACGTCCCCGGGCCGCAGCCCGATCCAGTACATCGTCGACAGGTGGCCCACCGGATAGGACAGGTGCGTGTGCTCGACGAGCTTGGGTTGGGCGGTCGTCCCCGAGGTGAAGTAGAGCAGCAGTGTGTCATCTCCGCCCGCTGACTCAGATGGCGTGAACTCGGTTGCGGCACGCAGCGAATCGTCATATGACGTCCAGCCGGGAACGGGTTCGCCGACAGCGATTCGCGTGTAGGCGCCGGGGACGTCATCGAACTTGCCGGCGTCGACCGATGAGGTCACGACGTGTCGCACGCCACCGCGCGTGATTCGGTCGTCCAGGTCGGCGGGGGTCAACAACGTGGTGGCCGGGATCACGACGACGCCAAGCTTGATGCAGCCCAGCAACGTCTCCCACAGCTCCACCTGGTTGCCCATCATGAGCAGAAGGCGGTCGCCCTTGACGGCACCCAACGAGGACAGCCAGGAGGCGACCTGGGAGGAGCGCGCGGACATCTCGGCGTACGTCACCGCGTGGCTTGACCCGTCGGCCTCCACGAGCTTGAGGGCGACCCTGGCGCCGGTGGTGGCATCGGCCGCCACCCGGTCGAACCAGTCGAGGCCCCAGTTGAAGTCGGGCGGCCGGGGTGCGGAGTAGTCCGTGAGGGCACGGTCGTAGTCGGTCCGCGACGACAGCAGGAGGTCTCGGGCGTTGCGGAACTGTGCGTAAGCGTCGGCCATGAGTGTGACCTTAGCCACCCGACGCCATGTCCGCTGATCGGAGTCTCAGCGATGCGCAACGACGTTCATCGCGATGGGTCTGACATTCTGATCCCATGACCGATCCGACGACGCGTCCCGATGGGTATCCGGCCGAGTGGGAGGCCGATGTCGTTCTCCGGGATGGGTCCGTGGCTCACGTGCGTCCGATCGTGCCCGATGACGGTGACGGACTTCGTCGCTTCCACGCTGGACAGTCTGCAGAGTCGATCTACCTTCGCTTCTTTGCGCCACTGAAGACGTTGAGCGACAAGGATGTTGCCCGGTTCACGCAGGTCGACTACGACAGCCGCGTGGCTCTCGTGGCCACGGTGCGTGGGGAGATCATCGGCATCGCGCGCTACGACAGGCTGGACGCGAAAACGGCTGAGGTTGCTTTCAACATCTCCGACGCCTTCCAGGGCAAAGGGGTGGGGTCGGTCCTCCTCGAGCATCTCGCCGCGGTCGCCCAGGAGAAGGGTGTGGCCAAGTTCGTGGCTGACGTCTTGCCGCAGAACCGCAAGATGATCCAGGTCTTCAACGATGCCGGGTACGAGGTCAACCACCACTTCGACAACGGCGTGATCGCGGTGGCCTTCGAGATCGAGCCGACGGCCCAGTCGCAGGCGGTTCGCCAGTCCCGGGAGCACCGCGCCGAAGCCATCAGCATGCACTCCGTGCTGTTCCCCGCGTCGATCGCTGTGATCGGCGCCAGCCGTCGGACCGACTCGATCGGGCATCGGCTGCTCCAGAACATCGTCGCGGGTGGTTTCACGGGCCGGGTCCACGCCGTCAACACCGAGGCGCGGGAAGTAGCGGGGCTCGAGTCCCATGCGCGGGTCACCGACATCCCCGACCACGTTGACCTCGCGGTCATCGCAGTCCCGGCGGAGTCGGTCATCGATGTGGTCAATGACTGTGCAGCGGCAGGGGTCAAGGCGTTGCTGGTGCTGTCCGCCGGTTTTGCCGAGTCCAGCCCGGCGGGGGAACGGCGGCAGGTTGAGCTGTTGCAGACCGCGCGCCGAAGCGGCATGCGGGTCATCGGTCCCAACTCCTTCGGGATCATCAACTCTCACCCGGACGTGCGGATGAACGCATCCCTGGCTCCTGCCATGCCGCCTGCCGGCACCCTGGGTCTGTTCTCCCAGAGCGGCGCTCTCGGTATCGCCGTGCTCGCCTCGGCCGCCCGACGCAACCTCGGCATCTCGATCTTTGCGTCGGCAGGCAACCGCGTGGACGTCTCCGGCAACGACTTCATGCAGTACTGGATCGACGACGACGACACCCACGCGGTCGGCCTGTACCTGGAGTCGGTGGGCAACCCCCGCAAGTTCTCCCGCATCGCGCGGCAGCTCTCGCTACGCAAGCCGGTGATCGTGGTCAAGTCCGCGATGAGTGCGTATGGCGTCCCGCCAGGTCACCGGGTCCGCGCGACGCGGGTGCCGCCCGGGGCCTTTGACGCCATGCTGCGTCAGGCCGGTGTGATCAGGGTCGAGAACGTGCACCAGCTTTTCGACGTGGCCCAGCTGGTGGTCCACCAGCCCCTGCCGCGTGGCGACCGGGTTGCCATCGTCGGCAACTCGCACGCACTCGGTGCCCTCACCGCGCAGGCCTGCGTCAGCTGGGGGCTGGAGGTCACCCACGGTCCGGTCTCGGTGGCGTCCGACGCCACGGCGGTCGAGTTCGCGGCCGCTCTTGACGCGGCATTCGGGGATGAACGCGTGGACAGTGTCCTGACCTGCTGCATCCCACCGCTGGCGACGTGTGACGGCGAGATTGCCGACATGGTCGTTGCGTCGGCATCCAAGTCCGAAAAGCCTTGCGCGGCAACCTTTCTGGGCATGAGGGGCGTCACCGAGACATTGTCCGGCGGTCCGGGGGAGGACGGCGACGAACGCCGTCCGCGGCGGGCGATCCCTGCCTACTCGATGCCAGAGGATGCCGTTCGCGCGCTGGTCGCCGCGACCCGTTACGGACAGTGGCGAGCTCGCGAGCGCGGAGAGCCGGTCGCACCGTCGGGTCTGGACCGGGCCGCGGGCGAGGAGCTGATCGAGCGAGTCCTTGCGGAAGCCCCTGCCGGGCGGGCACTCACGCCCACTGAGGCCCAGACGTTGTTGACGGCATACGGCGTGGAGGTCTGGCCGACACTTCCCGCGGAGACGCCGGATGACGCGGTCGCCGCGGCCGAGCAGCTCGGATACCCCGTCGTGCTCAAGTCGATCTCGCCCGATGTCCGGCACCAGCCACAGCTGGCCGGCATCCGTGTCGATCTGCGGACCGAGGCAACCGTCCGCGAGTCCTTTGCGTCGCTGTCCTTCAGGCTCTCGCCCATCGATGCCAAGATGCTCGTGGTGCAGCGCATGGCAACACCGGGGGTCGCCTGTGTCGTGCGCACAGCTGAGGACCCGCTGTTCGGACCTGTGGTCAGCTTCAGCATCGCGGGGCCGCCGACCGACCTGCTCGGTGACATCGGGCACAGGATCCCGCCGTTGACCGATGTCGATGTGATGGACCTGATCTCATCGGTCAAGGCCTCGCCCCTGCTCGACGGCTATCACGGCGCCGCACCGGCAGATCGCGCTGCCCTGGCCGACCTGATCGCGCGGGTGTCCGTCCTGGCGGACCAGCAGCCGGACGTGGCCTCGCTGGAGATCAACCCCGTGATGGCCCATCCCGGCGGGGTCGACGTGCTGGGGGTCGAGATCTTCGTTGCGCCGGCATCCGCTCGCACTGACACCGAACGGCGGTTCCTGCGGTAGCGCGCAGCATGTCGCGGTCGGGGCCGTGGCGGTCATGGCCGTCGCGGCCACGGGGCACGAGATGGGCGTCAAGCCGGGGCATGGGCCAAGATGGGTCCCATGGGTAACACCGCCGACCAGGTCACGAAGCAACGCCGTCCGCTCCCGAGCGCGCTGACCAAGGACATCGAGCGTGCCGGCTATTACCCCGCGCTGGTGGCGGACGTGGTCGAGTCGGCTGTCGCCGGCGACGAGATCGTGTCGCACCTCGTGCACCAGGAGACGACGTTCGACCACGACAGCGTCCGCAGACACATCACCGTGCTCGCCCTCACTCCCACGCGACTGGTCGTCGCCCATGCCGACGATCACTCGTCCGAAGATGAAGGCGCACCGCCGGACGACTCGGCGCCCGGTGCGACCGTGACTGCGACATCCGAGTGCGTGCCGCTCAGTGCCGTACGCGGCGTCATGCTGACTCACGTGGTGACGTCCCCTGCCACGTACGTGCCTGGCTCACTGGGACGCGAGCTCACCCTGACCCTGGGGTGGGGCGCGGTCAGCCGGGTCGACGTGATGCCGGCGACCTGCGGCGACCCGAGCTGTGAGGCCGACCACGGTTTTGAGGGGACCATCGCCACTGACGACATCGGGTTGCGGATCAGCGCCGATGCCGACGGGACGCCAGCGCTGGAGCAGGCCATGGCGTTCGCGCGAACGTTGTCGGCGGCCATTGGACACTGAGACGCCCTCCGTGTTCGACGAGAACCTGCCGCCTGCGTATGACGCCTCCGGGCTGGCCGGCGTACTGCCTGCCGTGGTGCGGTCGTTGGGCGTGGCAGAGCCGGCCGGGGACGATGGCGTTCCCCGTGACCTGCTCGAGCTGCTGCCGGCGCGCCGCGCGGTGGTGGTGCTCATCGACGGGCTCGGATATGACCTGTTGCGCCAGCGCAGCGGGCACGCCCCGTTCCTGCGCGGGCTGTTGCCCTCGGCATACCGGATCTGCGCGGGTTTTCCATCGACCACCGCGACCAGTATGGGCACCTTTGGAACGGGTCTGGCGCCCGGCGCCCACGGGCTCGTCGGCTATGAGGTCCTCGTCCCCGGCGAGGACCGCCTGCTCAACGAGCTGTCCTGGGAAGACGGTCCGGATCCGCGCGTGTGGCAGCCGAGCCAGACCGTTTTCGAGCGCGCGGCTGCCAGCGGCTTGACCGTCACCCGCATCGGGCCGGGATTCTTCGACGGTTCAGGACTGACCAATGCGGCGTTGCGAGGTGGGGCGTTCAAAGCGGCGCACTCCCTCGAGGCACGCGTTGATGCGGCGCTGACCGCCGTGCGGGCCAGCAAGCGTGCCCTCGTCTATCTCTACTGGGGAGAGCTCGACAAGGTGGGACATGTGCACGGCTGCCAGTCCTGGGAGTGGGGTGATGAGCTTGAGCTGATCGACCGGTCCCTCGCCCGACTCGTGGCGGGCGTCCCCTCGGACACCTCGGTCTATGTCACCGCAGACCACGGCATGGTGGACGCGCCACACGCCCTGCGGATCGACCTTGCGCATGATGCCGAGCTGGCGGGGGGTGTCCGGCACGTTGGCGGCGAACCTCGATCGCTCCAGCTGTACTGCGAGCCCGGCGCCACCTCCGACGTGCTCGCCACGTGGCTCGAGCGGGTGGACACGCGGGCCTGGGTATTGAGCCGGGACGAGGCGATCGGACACGGGCTGTTCGGCACGGTCTCAGAACATGTCCTTCCCCGCATCGGCGACATCATCGTGGCCATGCGGGACAACTTCGCCATCGTCGACTCCCGGACCGCGCGACCACAGCTGTTGGCACTGTTGGGACTTCACGGATCGCTGACCCCTGAGGAGATGGCGATCCCCTTGGTCGAGGTGCCCGCGAGGGACATCGCTGAGGTTCCGTGAGCTCAGGGTTCGGAGCTCACAGCCCGTGAGTTCAGAGCCCGTGACCGGCACCCGTTAGAGTGCCCTTCCGTGGCTGAACTCGTTTTCTTCTCCGGCACGATGGACTGCGGCAAGTCCACCCTGGCCCTCCAGATGGACCACAACCACGCGGCCAGGGGGCGGGCGGGGCTGATCTTCACCAAGCACGACCGGGCCGGCGAGGCGGTGTTGTCCTCACGTCTTGGTCTGGCCACCAGCGCCCTTGAGGTGCTGGACGGCCTCGACTTCTGGGACGTCGTCGTGAGCCGGGCCACGAGCGGCCAGCGGGTGGACTACCTCATCTGCGACGAGGCCCAGTTCTATACCCCGGCACAGGTTGAACAGCTCGCCAGGCTGGTGGACGAGATGGATGTCGATGTCTACGCCTTCGGTATCACTGCCGACTTCAGGACTGAGCTCTTCCCCGGGTCGCAGCGAATGATCGAGCTGGCCGACCGCGTCCAGACGCTCCAGGTGGAAGCGCTGTGCTGGTGTGGCCGCCGGGCGACGACCAACGCCCGGGTCGTGGATGGCGCGATGGTTCTCGAGGGTGCGCAGATCGTGGTGGGAGACATCGCGCCCGACGACGTTGGCGTCGTGGAGTACGAGGTGCTGTGCCGGCGCCACTACATGCGCAGGATGACCTCACACGCCGCTCGGGCCGTGGCGATCTCGCCCGACCTTCTCCCGTTCGATCTCGACTACTGCCCGATTCCGAGGCCCGGACTCAAGGCCTGATCACGAGGTGTCGCGCAGGGTCCAGCCGGCGTTCAGGACGAGGAATGGTCCACGCGCGGCTTTGAGCCGAACATGATCTCGTCCCAGGCCGGGACGTTCGGCCGGCCACCCTTGCGCGCAGCCTTGCGTCGCACGGGCTGTGCGGTTGGTGTGCTCTGTGCGGTTGGTGTGGTCTGTGCAGGCTGCGTGGTCGCAGTCTTCGGCTCGACACGTCCGTCTGTCACGTCGACGAGATAGGCGGCCGCGGCCGGCTCGGGGCGACCGTCGACGCCAGACGCATCAGGGTCGGCGTGGGCAGCCGGGGGAGGCGGCATCGTCTCGGGGTCGTACGCCAGGTCCTCCAGGGGCAACGCCTGGTCGGGGACGTGGTCACCGGCACCTGGCACGTTGGTGGGAGCGTGGGGTGAGCCGCGACGACCGCCCGGCTTGCGCCGGCTCCGCGCGGTGGTGCGCTCGCGCATCGCGGTCATCAGGTCGATCGGCTCGTCGTGGTGATCTGCGGGGGCGCTGGTCCGAAGGCCACCCTCGGCCTCCAGGTCATAGACCCGGGTGGTGTGCACCGACGCCGCTGCCAGATGCGGGGCGGGTATCGGCCCAGCGGCGAGCTGCTCCTCCTCGCTCAGCCAGCGAGCCTCGTCATCGACGGCAGAGACGGCCCGGTCGGCAAGGTCGAAGCTCCATGACGCCTGACGCTGGCGTCCTCCCGCGGCAAAGGTCAGAACGACGGTCCACGGGCCGTCCTCGGCCCGCCACGAGTCCCAGCTGGCCTCCCTGGGGTCGACGCCGCGGCCCTTGAGTCGCTCTGAGACCCGTGCGGCAAGCGTGGGAGCGCTGGTGCCGGTGGAGGTGCCGTTGCGGGTGCGCAGACGGGCTTCCCGGGCCAGACCGGCAACGTGCTCGCGTTCGGCCAGGATCGGACCCTCATAGCGGTGGACCTTCTCGACCGGCCATCCGGCGCGCTCGGCGGTCTCCTCGGCAGAGGCGCCAGCCCGGATCAGGGCCTGGACGTCGCGCGGGCGCAGGCCGCCGTCGTTCTCCGTCTGGAGCCGTCCCAGGCGCGGACGGTCATGCCGGATCGCCGCCCGCAGCGGCTCGTCGACCGGCATCCGGAAACGGGCGCCCTCGGCCCCGCTGAGCAGGAGGTGCTCACCGTCCTCATGTACGCCGATAAGTTGCAGGTCTTGCATCGCCATCTCCTGAGTCGCCCGACAACAACAGACTCTGCCATCTTCAACGACCGGTAGGGCACAAGCCACGCCGCAACGGTAGTTTTGGCGACAACCATCTTGATTGACGCCGCCGATCACCAGCCACCCATCCCCGCGAACCGGAGGACCTTGTGACCTCGCCCCAGCCCGGGACCGACAACGACCCACGTGGCCCACTCGCCCCGTACGACGGCATCCTGCTGCTTTCCTTTGGCGGTCCGGAGAAGCCCGATGACGTGATGCCGTTCCTGCGCACCGTGACCGCCGGGCGTGGCATCCCTGACGAGCGACTCGCCGCGGTGGCCGAGCACTACTACTCGTTCGGCGGCAAGAGCCCCATCAACGACCAGAACCGCGCGCTGCTGGGCGCCCTGCGTTCCGAGCTTGACCGCCGTGAGGTCGCGACGCCACTGTTGTGGGGCAACCGCAACTTCCACCCCTTCGTGACCGACACGCTGCGTGAGGCCCACGAGGCCGGTATGCGCCGCGTGCTCACCATCATCACGAGCGCTTACAGCTCTTACTCCTCCTGCCGCCAGTACCGCGAGGACCTTGCCGCTGCCGTGCAGACCCTCGCCGATGAGGGACGCGAGATCGAGGTCGACAAGGTGCGGCCCTACTTCAACCACCCCGGCTTCTCGCGCGTCAATGCGCGGCACGTGACCGAGGCGGTGCGCGCCCTCGGGCGTTCGGAACAGGCGGGATCCGATGAGGAGGTCCGACTGGTCTTCGTCACCCACTCGATCCCTGAGGGCATCGACGACACCTCCGGCCCCGGCGACGGCGAAGGCAACGCCTACCGCCGCCAGCACCTGGCACTGGCTGCAGCCATCACCGAAGAGGTCAACGCGACCTTGAGCCGAGGTCTGGACCACGAGCTGGTCTACTGCTCGCGATCGGGTCCTCCCTCACAGCCGTGGCTCGAGCCCGACGTGAACGACGCGCTGCGGGCACTGGTTGGTGAAGGGGTCAAGACCGTTGTGGTGGCGCCGATCGGGTTCGTTTCCGATCACATGGAAGTCCGGTTCGACCTCGACACCGAAGCCGCGCAGACGGCGGCCGACGTTGGTCTGGAGATGGTGCGCGTTCCGACGGTGGGCACCGACCCCGAGTTCGTATCGGGTCTGGTCGACCTCGCGTTCGAGCGAGCCGCGCAGGCCCGTGGCCAGGCGCCGGGCGCCGTCCCTTCCTGGCCGGGCGACGACGTCTTTCCGCCCGTATGCCGCCCGGGTTGTTGTCCCAACCTGCGCGCGTCGCGCCCCGCGCTCTGTGGGTCCGACTGATGGCCGTTGACCTGATGTCGTCGGGCCGTGACCTGCCCGAGGCGCTCCTTCGTGAGCTCGAGGAGCTTGCGGTGACGGCTGCCACTGCCGCGGGGAGGTTCATCGTCGACGAGCGCCCGCGCGGCATGGGGGTTCTGGACACCAAGAGCAGTGTCAACGACATCGTGACCGTGATGGACCAGGAGTCAGAGCTGCTCCTGCGACACGTGCTGCTGGGCGCACGGCCCGATGACGCCGTTCTGGGGGAGGAGGACGGGGCTTCGGCGGGGACCTCCGGCATCACCTGGGTCATCGACCCGATCGACGGGACCGTCAACTACCTCTACGGGATCCCCGCGTACTGCGTCTCGGTGGCCGCCGTGATCGGCGACGCCGGGACGCCGGGGCAGTGGCAACCGGTGGCCGGAGCAATCTGCAACCCGATCACCGGTGAGGTCTTCCACGCCCGACGGGGCGGAGGTGCCTATCTCCTGATGGGCGACGAGGACGCCGGGATCCGGGTCAACGCGGTCGACAACCTGCTGCAGTCGCTGGTCGCGACCGGCTTCGGCTACGTGCCCGAGGTGCGCGCTCGCCAGGGTGAGGTGCTCCGCGCGATGTTGCCGGATATCCGCGACATCCGTCGGGCCGGCAGCGCCGCGCTGGATCTGTGCGCCGTCGCATGCGGCAGGGTCGACGCCTACTACGAATCGGGCCTCAACCCGTGGGATCTCGCGGCCGGCTGGATCATCGCGCTCGAGGCGGGGGCCCAGGTGACGGGGCTGAACGGCATACCTCCGGGCCAGCCGGCCGTGGTGGCGGCGGGACCAGGCATCCACGCCTCGTTGCTGGGTCGGCTGGAGGCGTTGGCACCCCTGCGCTGACGGGTGATTGAGCACGCTTTGGGAGTCCTTGACCCGTCGCTTGAGCGCTCAAGGTGACAGGGAGGGTGCTAATAGGGCACAATCCGCCGCGCAAGCGGGCACAAAAACACCGAGCCGGGCGTTGACCCCGCAGCGACGCACCACTGAACCTGTTATGACCTCAAGGAGGGCGACATCCGCCATGGCGACTGACTATGACGCGCCACGCAAGACTGACGACGACGACGCCGAAGACTCGATCGAGGAGCTGAAGTCGCGTCGCGTCGACAAGAGCAAGTCGAGCGTTGACGTTGATGAGACCGAGCAGGCCGAGGGCTTTGAGCTCCCCGGAGCCGACCTGTCCGGCGAAGAGCTGTCGGTCCGCGTGGTTCCCAAGCAAGCTGACGAGTTCACCTGCTCGCGCTGCTTCCTCGTTCATCACCGCAGCCAGCTGGCCAAGGAAGTCAACGGCCATCCGGTTTGTCGCGAGTGCGCTGCCTGAGCCGAACCCCGATGGTGCGTGCCACAGGAAACTTGACCAAGGGCTGTGACGATGATTGATCCGGCACGTGTTCAGGTGTTGATCTCGCGTCTGGACCAGGGTCTTCCGCTTCCCCGCTACGCACACCCGGGCGACGCAGGCGTGGACCTGTACGCGCGTGAGGGTGTGAACCTCGCGCCCGGACAGCGAGCCCTGGTCTCGACCGGTGTCGCTGTCGCGCTACCTGCTGGGTATGCCGGGTTCGTCCACCCGCGCTCGGGGCTGGCAGCCAAACACGGCGTGACGATCGTCAACGCGCCCGGCACGATCGACGCTGGCTACCGCGGCGAGATCCTCGTCAACCTGCTCAACACCGATAGCCACGAGGCATTCACCATCAGCCGGGGTGACCGGATCGCCCAGCTCGTGGTCCAACGGGTCAGCGAGGCCCACTTCGTCGAGGTGGAGTCGCTGCCGGGCAGCCAACGGGGGGACACTGGACATGGAGCCAGTGGCGGGTTCGGCCCGCCGCCCGCCTCAACGACACCATCGCTGACATCAACGACGAGGGACTGACGACACGTGGGCATCTTCCGCCATGGCACCAAAGACACCACTTCTGCAGACACCACGCCGGTGGACAGCTCTGGTGGGCTCCAAGATCCGACGGGCGCGCTCGGGTCGGATGAAGCGGCTGCTGCTGTCGAAGCGCCTGGGTCCGGGCAGACAGACGATGCGGCGGCGGGCCTCGAGAAGCCTGGCCCGTTCGACCGTTCCGAGGTGGACGGGCTGGACGGCCGGCTGGATCTTGGGGCGCTGTGGGTGACCGGGGCGCCTGGTATGGAGCTCCGCCTTGAGGTGGAACAGGAGTCCCAGAAGGTGGTTGGTGTCACCGCGGTGCTGGGGGAGTCCGCCGTTCAGCTGCAGGCCTTCGCCGCGCCGCGCAGCGACGGTATCTGGCTCGACATCCGTCACGAGATCGCCGCCAGCGTCACCGGCCAGGGTGGCACCGCCGATCTGACGTCCGGTCCGTTTGGCGCCGAGCTGCAGGCCAGGATGCCGGGGCAGGGCCCCGACGGTCGCACGGTCTTCTCTCCGGCCCGCTTCATCGGTATCGATGGTCCCCGTTGGTTCCTGCGCGCGGTCCTCAGTGGCCGTGCGGCCATCGACGAGGACGCGGCCTCCGTGCTGCTGGACGTGGTCAGGGCAACGGTCGTGGTGCGCGGCGACGAGGCCATGGCGCCACGTGAGCTGTTGGCGCTGAAGCTGCCCGAACAGCCGGAGCCGGCCGTCGAACACGGAGCCGACGAGGCGTCTGCGGCCCCGAACCTCAGCGATCTGAAGCCGTTCGAACGTGGCCCAGAGATCACCGAGATCCACTAGGTGGTGGGACGTGGCAATGACGAATGACCAGGGCGGTCAAGCCAAGGCGGGCAAGCCGGGGCTGCTCGCGCGCGTCGCGACCCGGCTGTCCAGCACCGAGCTGGAGTTCGAGGCCCGTGAGCTGCAGGCGGACGCTGGACGCCAAGGCGCCACCCCGATCGCCGAGCTGTCTGACCGCGTCGATGCCACCGTCTGCGGCTCCGTGCGAAGTGTCACCCTGCGACCTCGCGTCAACGTCCCCGCACTTGTGGTCGAGCTGTACGACGGCAGCAAGACCATCAACCTGATCTGGCTCGGCCGCCGCCGGATCGGCGGAATTGTGCCGGGCACCTACCTGACCGCACGGGGACGGGTGACCTTCAAACACGGCATCGCCACCATGTTCAACCCGGCCTACGAGATCAAGCCGACCCGTGGCCACTAGCGAGGACATCGTGACGAGAGCACCCGGCGACATCACGGCACACACCGTGGAAACCCTTATCCGCGAACGGCTTTCGTCTGCAGTGGGGGGCGCTCGAGGTTCGCTCGAGACGGCGCTGCCGACGATCGCATTCGTGGCCGCATGGATGTGGCGACACGACGTCAAGGCCGCGGTTGTGGCCTCGGCGGTCATCGTGCTGATCCTGTTGGTGGTGCGCTTGGCGAGCCGCCAGACGCCGCGCTACGTCCTGTCGGCCGTCCTTGCCACTGCCATCGCCGCGTACTTCGCCTTGCGCAGTGGACGCGCAGAGGCGGCATTCCTGCCCGGCATCCTGACCAGCGCCGCATGGGGCGTCGGCTCGTTGCTGTCCGTCATGGTGCGCTGGCCCATCGTCGGGTTCATCGTCGCGGCCGGTGACCCACACATGGCCGAGGACCCCACGGCTTGGCGACGCGACGGCGGTCTGGTGAGGGTCTGTCAGAAGCTCACCATGGTGCTCGTCCTGCTGTATGCCGTCCGGGTAGTGGTGATGTTCCCGCTGTACCTCGCGGGGCAGGTCACGTTGCTCGGAGTGGCCAAGATCGCGCTCGGGTGGCCTGCCTACCTCTGCGCGCTGGCCGTCATGGGAATGATCCTGGTGCGGGGCAAGACGCCACTCACGCCAAGCGAACCGCTGGGTACACCTGAACCGCTGGGGTCAGCCGAACCGCTGGTCTGACCGACGCGGGTCACTCCTTGCCGCGTGGCACCCTTTTACCCGGACTGAGCAGCGCCTCGAGGGCGTCCTCGATGTCCGGTGTGGCGAGGAACAGCAGCTCGTCGTGAGCCTCGAGCGAGTCGTCGCGGCTCGGCGCGATCGGGTGGTCCTCGCGGATGATCCCCACCAGAACGGCGTCGCTCGGCCAGGGAACGTCCCCGACCCGTTTGCCGGCGTACGGGCTGTCCTCCGGGAGCGTGAGCTCGACCATGGTGGCGGTGCCCTGCCCAAAGGTGAAGATACGCACCAGGTCGCCGACACTGACGGCTTCCTCGACCAGTGCGGTCATGAGTCGTGGAGTGGAGACGGCCACATCCCCGCCCCACGCCTCTTCGAACAACCATTCGTTCTTGGGGTTGTTCACACGGGCAACGGTGCGGGGCACACCGAACTCGGTCTTGGCCAGGAGGGACACGACCAGGTTGGCCTTGTCGTCCCCTGTGGCGGCCACGACCACGTCACACTCGGCCAGACCAGCCTCGTGCAGCGAGCTGGTCTCGCAGGCATCAGCGAGGAGCCAGGATGCGTCGGGAACGCGGCCGGACTGAACGTCGTCGACGTCCTTGTCGATCAACAACACCTGGTGTCCGTTGTGCAGCAGCTCGCGGGCGATCGAGCGACCCACACTGCCTGCCCCGGCAATGACAACGCGCATCGGGTGTACGTCCTTTCGAGCGATGGTCTTTCGAGGTCTTTCGGACGGTGGTTCTTCGGGACGGTGGTTCTTCTGGGTGGTGGTCGGAGTGCCGGTTGTCAGTGGACCGGCGGTATGTCGTCGAGCGTCTGCTCGACGTTCGCGAGCTCCGCCCTGGTCGTGATGACGTGGACCAGGTCCCCGTCCTGGTAGACCGTGTCTGCGCCTGGGAGTATCCCGTCGCCGAGCCGCGTCACGTAGGCAACCCTGGCACCTGAGGTCGACTCGAGCTCGCTGATCCGGCGGCCGACCCACGAGGGGTTGATCGGCACGTCGGCGATGACGACATGGCCACTGGGGTCCGTGTGTTCGGGGACAGAGCCCTGGGGCAACAACCGGCGCAGCATCTGGTCGGCAGTCCAGCGCACGGTGCCGACAGTGGGGATGCCGAGGCGCTGATAGATCTCCGCCCGGCCCGGGTCGTAGATACGTGCCACCACGTGTTCGACGCCGTACGTCTCGCGGGCAACGCGGGCAGCCAGGATGTTGGAGTTGTCTCCGTTGCTCACCGCGGCGAAGGCGTAGGCCTGCTCGATGCCGGCCTCGATCAGGGTGTCGCGGTCGAATCCGAGCCCGGTCACCCTCTTGCCCTCGAAGCTGTTGCCCAGACGGCGAAAGGCCGACCCATTGGTGTCGATGACGGCCACATCGTGGCCCTGACTCTCGAGACTGAGCGCCAAGGTCGCACCGACCCGGCCGCAACCCATGATGACGAAGTGCACGCAGCGACGCTACACCGAGCGCGGCCCTGTTCGCGCCTGCACGTGCGCGCCTGCACGTGCGCGCCTGCACGTGCGAGCCGCCGGACTTTGCGTCCTTGTGCTGGCTTGACGCTTAGAGTGATCGTCGTGTCGCAATCAGGCAGGATCATCAAACGGCTCTTCATCGGCAGAGCCATGCGCAGTGACCGGCTGGGAGAGACGCTGCTGCCCAAGCGGATCGCGCTCCCGGTGTTCGCCAGCGATGCACTGTCGTCCGTGGCCTACGCGCCGGACGAGATCTTCCTCACCCTGGCAATTGCCGGTGGCGCCTTTGCCACGACCCACTCGTGGCAGATTGGCCTCGTCGTCGTGGCCGTCATGCTGGTGGTGGTGGCGTCCTACCGCCAGAACGTTCACGCCTACCCCTCCGGTGGCGGCGACTACGAGGTGGCGACGGTCAACCTCGGTCCGCGAGCCGGTCTGACCGTCGCGAGCGCGCTGCTGGTCGACTACGTCCTGACCGTCGCCGTGTCTATCTCGTCGGGTGTGCAGAACGCGGCTGCTGCCTTGCCGATGCTGCGAGGGCACGAAATGCCTGTCGCGGTCGGGCTGGTCGTACTGCTCACTGCAATGAACCTGCGTGGTGTGCGCGAGTCCGGAACGGCCTTTGCCCTGCCGACGTACGCGTTCATGGTCGGGATCATCGCCATGGCGCTCTTCGGGTTCTACCGGGAGGCAACGGGCTCCTTGCCCCAGGCCGACAGCGCGCGGTTCGGCCTTATCCCGGAGCATGGCTCCGAAGGCCTCGCCGGCTTCGCCATGGTCTTCCTCCTGCTGCGTGCCTTCTCGTCCGGCTGCGCGGCGTTGACCGGGGTCGAGGCCATCTCCAACGGCGTCCCAGCCTTCAAGAAGCCCAAGAGCACCAACGCCGCCACGACCCTGCTGATGATGGGTGTGGTCTCGGTCACGATGATGATGTCGATCATCACGCTCGTGAGGATGACCGGGATCAAGTACGCGGAGAACCCGGATGTTCAGCTGACGCTGGCAGGCAAGGTGGTCGGTAAGTCCTACACCCAGGACACGATCATCGGCCAGCTCTCCAAGACCATCTTCTCCGACTTCCACATCGGCGTTATCTTCATCTCGATCGTCACGGGGATCATCCTCATCCTGGCCGCCAACACGGCATTCAACGGCTTCCCGGTGTTGGCGTCGATCTTGGCCAGGGATGGTTTCCTGCCCCGACAGCTGCACACCCGCGGCGACCGTCTTGCCTTCTCCAACGGCATCCTGATCCTGGCCGGCGGCGCCTGCTTCCTGATCTTCGTCTACGACGCCAAGGTCACCAGCCTGATCCAGCTGTACATCGTGGGGGTCTTCGTCTCGTTCACACTGAGCCAGACCGGCATGATCCGGCATTGGAACCGCAACCTGCGCACCGAACGTGACCCCAAGGCGCGCCAGCGGATGATGCGCAGCCGAGTCATCAACTCCGTCGGTGCCTTCATGTCCGGCACGGTGCTGGTGGTCGTCCTCGCAACCAAGTTCCTCAAGGGCGCGGGCTATGCGATCGCCGCGATGGTGGTCCTGTTCGTCATCATGAACGGCATCCAGAGGCACTACGCCCGCGTGCGGCGCGAGCTCGATGTTGCAGAGGAACCCGGCGACGAGCAGATGCTGCCTTCGCGGGTACACGCGATCGTGCTGGTGTCCAAGATCCACAAGCCCACCTTGCGTGCTCTCGCCTATGCGCGGGCGACGAGGCCCTCCCTGCTCGAAGCCATCACGGTCAACGTGGATCCCGAGGAGACCAAGGCGCTTCAGGACGAATGGGATCGTCGTGACATCCCCGTGCCGTTGAAGGCCTTGGACTCGCCCTACCGCGAGATCACCCGCCCAGTTGTCGACTACGTCAAGTCAGTACGGCGGGGTAGCCCGCGTGACGTCGTCATGGTCTATATCCCCGAGTACGTCGTGGGCCGCTGGTACGAACAGCTGTTGCACAACCAGAGCGCCCTGCGACTCAAGGGCCGTCTGCACTTCACCCCGGGCGGGATGGTGACC